>JBEBGB010000689.1:0-2929 GCA_040081675.1 Vicinamibacterales bacterium | reverse complement strand
GCAACGATGGCTGCAGACGGCTTCCTCATGTCCAGTCCCTTTCGCTAGCGCGCCTTTGGCGTCGACCCAGCGCGCGCGGTCCTTCGCACTGCGCCGCTTGTAGTCTGGCAGAGTGTAGCGCGACACGGCCCACCGTTCGTATCATGAAGGAATGACAGTTTCACGGTTGGCTCTCGAACCCGTCTCACAAATGGGGCCGGCATTCGGCCGGCGATGCATCCCGCCCAGCGGCGTTGCTCCTTCCTCAAATACAGACGGTATTCTCAGTCGTCGCGCCTTGCCGGCCGGGCGCCTCGCCGCCCTCGGTGCTGCGCCCCCAATTGTGAGACGGGTTCTGCTGTCCGCACTGCTCGGCGTCTCGATGGCGGTCGGCTGCACACAATCCCTTCCAGAGAACGGCCCAGTCGCCGGAACGTCGAACACCCTTGCCGTCACCGGTGAATACAAGCGCGCGACGGTCGACACCGTCGAACGCATCACGATCGAGAGCGGCAAACTGGTACTGCACGGAACCTCCGGCACCCAGGCGCTCGACTTGCCGCCGTCCGCCGATCCAGACCAGCAGAATAAAGGCTGGGCGCTCGTAACCGAAGGCGAAGACGCCGGTGCGCGACGGCTTACGTTCACGCACGAAACGTCGCTTGACGACTTCACGATCGCGGTACCCGCCAGCGACGGTCAGATTGCCTACGGCAGCCTCGGCGGCCGCGACGGGAACGATGTGCTGCTGTTCGCCTACGGCTCGGCGTCGAAGACCTACTGGGGCTGGGCGTCAATCGCCAAGCGCGCCACGCCGGCACAGCAGCCGTAACAAGGGCTCTACCACGGAGTTCACGGACACGAACGCCACAGAGGACACTGGCTCCGCCTCAAGAGCTACTGGCTCTAGGCTCTGGGCTCCAACACAGGCTCTAGGCTTTAAACCACTGGCTATGGGCTATGGGCTATGGGCTATGGGCGTGCCACGCTTTCACGCTGCCCTCGAACCAACAGCCACGGGATCCTCTGCCGTCGGTGGACCAGCGAGACGAAAGAGATGCGCGAGACTAGTGTGATCGAAGGCGGTGCCGAGAGCCTAGCTCGAGCCCTCCCGACCGTCCCGACTGAGAAGCCGTGCCCTCCGTTTGTGTATCCGTGCCCTCCGTGTTAGCGCTTTTCCGCCCGAAGCCTGAAGCCCAAAGCCTGAAGCCGGCGCCGCGAGATTAGACGCCGCGGCGCCTACTGCGTGACGAGATAGATCGCGCCGGTTGGCGCGGGCACGCCACCTTCGGGTTCCACTGACACAGCGAACCCTGTCGGAACGGGCGCATCGGGCAGTGCGTCGAACGCCGCCGTGATGTTCCCCTGCGGGTCCGGTTTCACGATGCCTGCACTGACCGGCGCTCCACGCGTCAGGAACCACAGTTGATAGGTGCGGTCGCCAGGGAGCTGCGGCAGGTTGCTGGCCGCGAAGAGCAGTCCCCGCGTGCGACTGATGAAGGCGCGGCCGGTCGCGTCTACCGCCGGCGCCTTGCCCGACAGCTTCAGATCCTGCACGTCGGGCGCAGACAACAGCGCAAGGTTCGTCCGAACAGCTGTCACTGCAGCCGATGCGTTTGCCAACTGCATTTCAGACGCCTGCAGTTTCATGACCGCGTCAACCAATCGAAGCTCCACATCGTCGAGTTGCAGCTTCAGGTTGGAGGCATAGATGCCGGCGCCGGCAGCGACAAGCAACATGGCCGCCGCAGAGATCCAGCCGGCCCAGAACGCGCCGGAATGAGGTTCACGCTGCTCTGTCGGAGTCGCGTTCGACACTGCAGGTTTGGGCTTGGGCGCAAACGGGACGACGGTCTGCGCGCTTGCTGCAGAGGATGCGCCTGGTGCGCCTGCCGCAGCGAGAATGCGCGCACGAAGCGACGCAGGCGGGTCCACTTGCGTTGCGGCGAACGGCAGCGCATCCGACACGCTTCTCAGCGATCGGACTTCGGCAGCACAGGTTTCGCACGAGGTCAGATGCGCCTCGAACCCGGCGCGCTCGTCGTCCTCCAGGGTACCGAGGACGTAGAGTCCGCTGGCTTCACGAAGGACGTCGTGTTCGGCGTCGGTCATCACAGCGCACCTGCCAGACAATCGCGCATCTTCAGCAGTCCTTGGCGGACTCGCGTTTTCACGGTGCCGAGCGGCACTTCGAGCTGCTCGGCGATCTCGGCGTGTGTGAGGCCGTCGAAAAATGCCAGCTCCACGGCCACTCGTTGCAGGAGGGGCAGCGTCTCGAGCGCACGCCGCACTTCGGCCGCTCGACTCTGCCACTCCATCTGCACGTCCACTCTCGGACCCGCGTCGACGCGGTTGTCCACCTCGGATTTCGCCGCGAGCTGCGGCCTGGCCTGCCGACGCCGAAGCCGATCGATCGAGCGCGAACGCGTGACCATTACAAGCCAGGCGACGACGTTGCCGCGGGTGAGGTCGAAGCGAGCTGCCTCACGCCACGCCTGCAGGAAGACCTCTTGCACGACGTCTTCAGCGTCGCCCTGGTCGCGAAGCACGCGAAGAGCCAGCGAATAAATCAGCCGACCATGACGGTCGTAGAGCTCGCCGAGCGCGCTCTGATTGCCGCGCGCCATTTGCTCGATCGCCACCTGATCATCGGCCGCCGTTCGTGAGGCACCGGCAACTGCCAGCAGAATCCACAGCATAGGAATGTGTGATCGATAGTACCCCGATCCTGTCTGTACTACGGGCGGGACGCTGTTCCGGATGACGCACCTGTGCACTCAGGCACGAGGACAGCTGGGCAATCGCCCGATATATAAGGAAATGCTCGCGTTATACTCGCGACTGCACTCACGGATGGTTCTGGACGGTTCTGGAGGCTGGATGGCACTGCGGACAGGAACTCGAACACTAGCGAGGCTGGCAACAAGGCTCCTGGCGACACTCGCGTGCG
>JBEBGB010000688.1:0-2942 GCA_040081675.1 Vicinamibacterales bacterium | reverse complement strand
ATCGCCTGCTGCCGCAGCACCGCGTCCCGCTCCACAAGCGCCGTCACCAGCGCCGACCGTCGCGCCGCCACCGCAGGATGTCACGCGCGATCCTGTCCTCGTCAGTTCCGTACGCCCGGTCTACCCGGAGTACGCGCGCAGGTCCGGATCACTTGGCGATGTCGAACTCGACGTCACGATCGACGCCACAGGACGCGTGACACGTGCGACCGCCGTGTCTGGACCGAGCGTCCTTCGCTCCGCCGCACAATCCGCGGTGCTGCAGTGGCGGTATCAACCCGCATCGGTGAACGGCACGCCCGTCGTCAGTCGACGCCGCGTCCGCCTGTCCTTCCAATAACACATCGCGACGGACCTCCGTCGCTCAAGGAGAATCAGTTTTGGCCCAGGAAGAGAGATCGACCCAGCAGGTGCACGAACCTGCGCACGGTGTACCTAGCATGTGCCGCACGAATACCGAGGTGACGCGCGTGGCCGCGTGGACGCGGTTCTTCCATTGCCGGGAGAGCAGGGTCGTGGCACGCCTGGCTTCGATGGCTGTCCTCGGACTGCTGTGGAGCAGCGCAGCGTCGGCGCAAACCGGAAGCGTCGCGGGCACAGTGCTCGACTCGTCGAACGCAGCGGTCTCGGGTGCGACCGTGGAGCTTGCCGGACCGACGGGGCGGCAAGTGACCCAGTCCGGGCCACGAGGCGCGTTCACATTGACCGGAGTGGCCCCTGGGACCTACGAAGTCAACGTATCGCTGGTTGGATTCGCGCAGCAGCGCCGCGGCGGCATCGTCGTTGGCAGCGACAGAGTCGATCTGTCGGCGATCGTCCTGGTTCTCGGCTCCGTCACGGACACGGTCGTGATCACCGCGTCGCGTGCCGAAACGGCGCTGGTCGACGCGCCAGCCACAATGAGCGTCATTGGCGAGGAGATGCTGGCGACGTCGCCCGCTCGCAACTATGCCGATGTCTTGCGCGGCGTACCTGGCCTCAACGTGATTCAGCTGTCGGCGCGCGACATCAACGTGACGAATCGACAAGCCACACACACGCTGGCAAATTCGCAACTCGTGCTCGTGGACGGCCGATCGATCTACCTCGATTTCTTCGGCATGGTCATGTGGGACTTTCTGCCCAACAACCTGAACGACGTCAAGCAGATTGAAGTGATTCGCGGACCAGCGTCAGCGGTCTGGGGCGCGAATGCGTTGACCGGCGTCGTGAACGTCATCACGAAGTCTCCGCGCGAGAACCAGGGTGTGGACGTCGAGTTGAGCGGCGGCTTCTTCAACCGTGACGCAGGTTCGACCAAGGGTTCTGGTGTCGGCAGTCTGTTTGGCTCGAACGCCACCATCTCGCGCATCATCAACGACCGGTGGGCGTACCGCGCATCGGCGGGCTACTTCACCTCCAAGGCCTATCCACGACCAACGGGGACCATCCCGCTCATCGCTGATCCCAGAGCACCTGGTCAAACCGTGGGTGGCGGCGCCTACCCGATCGACGGCGTAGGCCCGACTGGCACCGCCTTCAAGAATCGAGGCACGAGCCAGCCCAAATTCGACCTTCGGTTCGATCAGGAGTTGGCCAATGGCGGCAAGCTGTCCTATCAGGGTGGAGTGGCAGGCAGCGAAGGCATCATTCACACGGGGCTCGGACCGTTCGACATGCAGTCGGGCTCCTACATGGGCTATGTGAAGACCAACTACGAGCGGCAAGGCCTGCACGTGAATGCGTTCGCCAACTTCCTGAACGCACAGGCGCCGAACCTGCTCCTCACCGACCCGTCGACCGGGAAGCCATTGCAACTCGACTTCTCGACGCAGACCTACGATCTCGAGGCTCGCGATGTGAAGCCGCTTGGCGCCCGTCAGGTGCTCAGCTTTGGCGGAAATCTTCGTCGCAACATGTTTGATCTGACCATCGCTCCTGCGGCGAAGAACCGCACGGAAGCCGGTGCGTACCTCGAAGACACCGTCATCTTCGACCGCGCGCTCCTGACGGCCGGCGCGCGTGTGGACAAGTTCGGCAACCTGGACCACGCTGTGTTTTCACCACGGCTCGCCGTCACGCTGAAGCCTGCAGCCGATCATGCCATTCGCATGTCGGTCAACCGAGCCTTCCGCTCGCCGTCGGTCATCAACAACTATCTCGACACCAGCATCGTGTCGCCGGTAAATCTGAGTGGACTCTCGTCGCTCCTGCCGGACTCGTTGCGTCCATTGGTCGCCAACCCGTTCCCACTGGCAGTTCACGCGGTGGGCAGCGAGATCCCGATTGGCGGAAAGGCCCAGTCGCCGCTGGAAGAAGAGAAGTTGACCGCCTATGAAGTCGCCTACACCGGAACGGTGGCCGACAACACAACCGTGGGCCTCGCGTTCTACGTGAACGACTTCGACGGCAACGTCAGCTTCACGGCGCTTCCAACGAACCAGGATCCCTACACCATCAGCAATCCGCCGCCAGGTTGGCAGCTTCCAGCGTCGATCCTCGGCAGCATGGCCTCGCTGGGCATTTACCTTCCTCGCACCGCCTACAACTACTCGAACCTCGGACCCATTCGTCAGAAAGGTGTCGAGCTGTCGCTCGACCACCGCATCAACAGTGCCACGACGATGTTTGCCAACTACTCGTGGCAGGGGAATCCGACGATTCTGGACTCGCCCAATCCCTATCCGGCGGACGAAGTTCAGCTGCCGCCGAAAGGCCGGTTCAATGCCGGATTCAACTACAGCGGCGCGCGCTATCTTGGCGGCGCGTCTCTCAACTACTCGAGCCGCGCATTCTGGGCCGACGTGTTGACGACGCCGTACGCTGGATACACTGATGCGTTCACGCTGGTGAACGTGTCGGCGGGCATGAAATGGAAGGCCGACAGGATGACCGGGATGATCAAAGTCACGAACCTGTTGAACCAGGACGTGCAGCAGCACATCTTCGGCGACATCCTGAAG
>JBEBGB010000687.1:0-2947 GCA_040081675.1 Vicinamibacterales bacterium | reverse complement strand
GACGGCCATCATGCCGAGGCCGAGGAGATCGACTTTCACGATCCCCATGTCGGCGCAGTCGTCCTTGTCCCACTGCACCACGACGCGGCCCGGCATGCTGGCGTTCTCGAGCGGAACGACCGAATCGAGGCGGCCCTGGCAGATCACCATGCCGCCCGAGTGCTGGCCCAGATGCCGCGGCAGGTCCTGCATCTGCTGCCACAGCTTCGCGAAGAGACGCACGCGGTTCGCGTTCATGTCGAGTCCGACCGATGCCAGGTGGCCCGGCAGCGCCGATTCGGCCGACGCGTCGACGAACTCGAAGTGATTCATCGCCTTCGCAAGCCGATCGACCTGTGGCGCTTCGAAGCCGAGCGCCTTCCCCACTTCTCTCGCCGCACTGCGGCCGCGATACGTAATGACATTGGCGGTCATCGCGGCGCCGAGCTTTCCGTATTTCTCGTAGACGTGCTGAATGACTTGTTCGCGGCGGTCGCCGCTCGGCAGATCGAGATCGATGTCGGGCCACTCGCCGCGCTCCTCCGAGAGAAAGCGCTCGAAGAGCAGGTCCATGCCGACCGGGTCGACCGCGGTAATGCCAAGGCTGTAGCAGACGGCGCTGTTGGCGGCTGATCCGCGCCCCTGCACGAGGATGTCGTGCTGGCGGCAGTAGTTCACGATGTCCCACACGATCAGGAAGTAGCCGGCGAGCTGGAGTTTCTCGATCATGTCCAGCTCGCGCGCGATCTGCGCACGGGCCTTGTCGTGGTACGGCCGATACCGATCGCGTGCGCCAACGTCGGTCATGCGACGCAGGAAGGACGCCTGCGTCTCACCGTGCGGCACCGGGTACTCCGGGAAGCGATATCCCAGATCGGCCATCGTGAACTGCAGGCGATCGGCCAGCGCGAGTGAGTTCGTAAGCGCCTGCGGCAGGTCCGCGAACAGCGTCGACATCTGTTCGCGCGATTTGAGATAACGCTCGGCATTCGGCGCGAGTCGACGACCTGCGCGCGCCAGATCGGTGTGGTGATGGATGCAGGTGAGCACGTCGAACAACGGGCGCTCGGCCGGCGAGGCGAACCGCGGACCGTTGGTGGCGAGCACCGGGACGCGAAACGCGTCGGCCATTGCGACGAGCGTCTGGTTGTCCGACTCTTCATCGCGCCGGAGGTGGCGCTGCAGTTCGACATACGTGCGCTCCCGGCCGAACAGCCCGACGATGCGATCGAGCAAGCCGCCGACGCCGAAGCGACGCGCATCGAGCGCCGGGCGCCCAACCAGGGCCACGAGCCCGTCTGTCATGCCGTCGAGGGCGTCGAGCGGCAGCGCGCCTTCGCCTTTCCGCCGTCGCTGAAGCTCCGGCGGACCGCCGTAGCCTTGGTCGAGGCTGGTCGGCGAGGCGAGCTTCATGCGCGTGATGAGCCGGCAGAGATTCCGGTAACCTTCCGCGCTTTCGCAAAGCAGGGGGAGGACGAAGGGCGGGCTGGCTTGGCTGATCAGGCCAGGCTGGCAAGGCAGGCCGGGCGGGCGAGACTGACCTCTATCAATGGCACGCGACGTCGTACGTTCGCTCCGTGAAAGTCCCGCCTGCCCCACCTGCCCTAGCTGCCCCTCAGCCCAACCTGCCTGTCCCTCGAGCGACACCGAGAGTTCCGCTCCGACGATGGGCCGAATGCCCGCCGCGCGCGCCGCTTTGTGAAAGCGCGGCATGCCGTACACACCGTCGCGATCGATGAGCGCCACAGCGCTGTAGCCGAGTTCGACGGCGCGGTCGACCATCGTCTCCGGAAGCGAGGCGCCTTGCAGAAAGCTGAAGGCTGAAGCGGTATGAAGCTCGACGTACGACACGGAAACACCACGATCCGATCAATGCAAGCTTCCAAAAGCTCTACCACGGAGTTCACGGTTCAACCCACGAACAAGAGCATTACCGCGGAGGACACGGAGTAAGGACAAGAAGGGCTCCGGGCTCTGGGCGCCAGGCCTTGGGCGTGGAGCTCACGCTCAGACTGATGGTCGCTTCGCTGTCACGCGCCCTGCCAGCCTGACCTGCCTTGCCAGCCCCGCCTGGCCGTCCTGGCCTTCCCGGCCCTGCCTGCCCTGCGAGTCAGTCCAGCACTCCATCAATGAACCAACCGTCCGTCGTCCGATCGCGAAAGATCCGGTAGACGGCACCATCGGTAAGCGCCACGTCCCATTCGTCGCGGCTCCAGGGTCCGCTGCCTCCGCTTTCCCTGGCTTTCGGCCGCTTCTCGGCGGCCTCTCCTGCCCCGCCCACGTCGGCTTGCCCTTGACGCTCAGCGCCTGGACCATGATTCGCTGGTCGCTGGCCACGATCGCCGCCCTGCCCGTCGGCTGATCGATGACCGGGAGGTTCGTCTTCCCACCACGCGCCTGATGTACGCCAAGGACCCGCGCACGACACCACGGCTCCACCGGCGAACCCACGCCGATCGGTGAAGACGCGCAGCGGACGCTGATGGCCATCTGTTGCAACACGCGCCGGAATCGGCTGGCGGCAACGGCGCAAAACAGAGGTCGGAGGTTGACAGTCGGCGTAGGACAAGTCAGGAACCCCACCATGCACTGCAGCCGAAGGCTCGATGCTGGACGCAGCGGTTGAACGAAGGGGCGAGATTTCACGCACGTGCGGACGAGCATCGCCAGCGACAACTCCCGGACGTCGAGCGGTGAGTGCGGACTCCGACACGGGGCGGTGCTCGAGCGCGAACGGCGCCATCGTGAAGGCACCCGGGCGATAGGAATCGACGAGTGCAGGCGCACCAACCCGGTCCTGCCCCATGAGCGCCCCAAGACGCGCGAGCAGTGTCGACAGTTGCTCTGGGGTCGGGTGCGGACGCGCGAAGAGCGCGTGCTGCAGAATGCGACCCGGGGTCGGCTCGATCGTGATCGTCACCCGATCGATGGCCGCGGCTGGCGGACGGGTCTCGACATTGAGCAGCGC
>JBEBGB010000686.1:0-2947 GCA_040081675.1 Vicinamibacterales bacterium | reverse complement strand
GTGGACCGCCGCCCGGGCACTGGCGAGAGGAACGCCCCCTCGTTTCGTCGACGACTCGCGTGACGCAGCTGAATGCATGACCTCGAGACTCGGCGAGTGACTGTTCATCGTGCGAGCTTCACACGAGGCCAGTCACGCGACCGAGCACGACGCGCGCAAAGCGGCGCGCGCGGTGCCTGAGCGTGGCGCGAGCGAGCGCAGACGGATCGAACTCCACCCCAAGACCGGGCGTGACCGGCACGGCAAGCATCCCGCCGACGACGTCGAGTCGCGGCTCGTACCAAGCCTCAGAGTGGTGATGCACGTTGAACTCGTGAAAAGACCACGGGTTCGTGATCACGGACGCGAGGTGCAGCGCGTAGGCCGCGCTCGGTCCCTGGTGCGGATTGTGGAAGGACACCTGGCGGCCGTTTGCTTCGGCCATCGTGGCGACGCGAGCGGTCCGCACAAGACCCCCGTTGTAGATCACATCCGGCTGAGGCACGTCCACGACATGGTCTCGAAGCATGTCCTTCCATCGAAGCGCACTGGAGTCCTGCTCACCGCCCGCGACCGGAAGGTGGAGCGCCTCGGCAACACGTCGCGTCTCGTCATAGCACTCGAACGGACACGGTTCCTCGAAGAGGCCAACTCCGTGTTCTTCCAGCATGCGACCAACCTGGATGGCCGTCTCAGCGTCATATGAGCCGTTGGCATCGACGCAGATGGTCGTGTCCCCCGGAAGGACGCGCCGAAGCGTGTTCAGGAGGTCCGCCGAACGCCCCGGCGCAGCATCCGCGTTCCCACTCATTCGTCCGCCGATCTTGACCTTCACCGCCTTGGCGCCGGTGCGGGCGAGGCGGTCACGCAGGAGTTCCGCAATTTTCTCGGGCGGTGACTTCCTGTCGAGAACAGACAGATACACGGGAACGTGACGACGGATGACGGGACCGAGCATCTGGCCGGCCGGCTGTTTGGCAACCCGGCCTAGCAGGTCGACCAGGCTGAACTCGACCCAGGCAACGCAGCTCCAGAATGGCAGTCCGACGAGCTTGTAGTTGGAGTGGTGCCGATAGACACCGTCGATGAGGTCCGGCAACTGACGCGCGTCCCGGCCGATGAAGTACGGCACGATCCGCTCCGTCAGGATCGGGTGGAGGTAGTCGATCCGTGATGTCGTGGCGGCGATGCCGACGGCCCCATCGACCGAACGGCTCAGGACCAGCCAGGTCCCCTTGAACTGGAGCAGGTCAATCGACTCGATGATCTGAGGCGACGAGCTCGCCTCGTGAAAGGTCATCATCCGGCGTCCTCGAGAAGCAGGCGACACACGCACACGCCTACAGTGAACCGCGGTCGCCGACAACGGCACGGCCGTCTGGAAGCATCGAGACGAATCCATGAAGATGTGGACGCCACCTCTTCACTATGACATTTGACATGCACCAGGCGAAGAAAGAGAAAGGGCCAGGAGTGCGTGAACACCTCCGGCCCTTCCACACGGTCGTGCCATGATCGTCAAGTCATGCCTCATCCGCACCAGCATCCACACGCAGGGCTTGCAGCGTCCGAGCCCGGGTTTCGCTATTCGAGGTCTCCGCGCCGCGTCTACTGGGAACTGACCATTGCCTGTGGCCTGGCGTGCCAGCACTGTCGTGCCGGTGCCATCAAGGAGCGTTCGACGGAGGAACTCTCACGCGACGAAGTCTTCGCAGTCCTGAGGTCGCTCGCGAAGGCCGAACCCAAGCCGGTTGTCGTGCTGACGGGCGGAGACCCGCTCGAGCGACCCGACTTCTTCGAGATTGTCGACTTCGCGAAGAGTCTCACGCTGCACGTCGATGTCGCACCGGCCGTGACACCGAAGCTCACGCGTGAGTCCGTCTTCGCGCTGAAGGCGCATGGCATCGGCGCGATGTCGTTGAGTCTCGATGGATCCGACGCTCGAAGGCACGATCGCCTTCGCGGCATTCCCGGCTGCTTCGACCGTACGCTCGAAGCCGCCGACGACGTGCACGACGCCCAGATTCCGCTGCAGGTCAACACGCTCGTCACGGCGGACACGATCGACGACATGCCCGCCATTCACGAGTGCGTGAGCCGGATGAACGCGCGGCGCTGGAGTCTGTTCTTCCTGGTCACGACCGGCCGGGGCGCGCTGCTGCCGCAGATCGAGCCGGCGCAGGCCGAGGCATTCTTCGAGTGGTTAATCGACATGGGACCGAAGTCGACGTTCGTCATCGCGACGACCGAAGCGCCGCAGTATCGACGTGTGCTGGCGCTCAGGCGCGAGGACGGCAACCAGAAGCGCGTGCCAGGCGCCGGCATGCGCGACGGCAACGGCATCATGTTCATCTCGCATCGCGGCGACGTCATGCCGTCGGGCTTCCTGCCGCTGTCGGCCGGCAATGTCCGTCAGCAGGATCCACTCGCCATCTATCGCGAATCACCGCTGTTCGTGCGACTCCGCGACACTGCCGCGTTCGGTGGCCGCTGCGGTGCATGCGACATGAAGGACTTGTGCGGCGGCTCGCGGGGTCGTGCCTTTGCGGCCTCAGGCGATCCAATGGCGGAGGATCCGCTCTGCTTGTACGAGCCGGCGTACGGAGGCCGGCCAACCAGCACCGCGGCATCCTGACGGCCAGGCGCCGCGGGCGGTGTCGCGCGACGGGCGGTGCCGGGAGCCGGCGCCGAGAGCCTTGGCCCTGTGTTCGCGCGCCTTACTTCGCCTCCATGAGCAGCTCGATCTGATTTCCGTCCGGGTCTTTGACGAACGCGTAGCTCACGTTGACCACGGCATTGCGGCCCGGCGGGCGCGTGAGCGTCCCGCCGTTGGTCTTCACGGCGTCAATGGCCTTGTCCAGGTTCGGCACGCGAATGATGAGCGATGCCATTGCACCCGCCGGAGCGGCAGCCGGGCGGGTGTAGATCACGATAGGTGTAGTGGCGGCTCGCCGCGCCACGTCAGGGG
>JBEBGB010000685.1:0-2948 GCA_040081675.1 Vicinamibacterales bacterium | reverse complement strand
GAGTCCAGACGTCACGAAGAGGCAGTCGGTCGTGTGGTCGAAGAGCATGCCGCGGGGCGAGGCCGTGCCCGTGCGGCGCGCGACGATACCATCGATGTAATCGCTGACGATCGCCGCAAGAACCAGCACGACGAGCAGCCACGCTGAAACACTGCTGGCGCGCGAGAACGCCCAGGCGGCCGGCACAACCGCGAGCAACCGCACGCTCGTGATCGCATGCGCCATCAGCGTTCCAAGAGCTCGCGGCGCGCGCGACGCACGAACACCAGCCCCAGCAACGCGTTGAACAGCACGAAGAAGTTGTGCTGAACGAAGCCAAACGCCGCCATTTGTCCCTCGTTGTTCGGGAACAGTACGACCCAGAGCGTGATGGCCGCAGCGCGCATTGGCGTTGGAACCGTCGCCGCGAAGAAAATCACCGGCAGATAGGGGAAGAGCGAGAGCAACGAGGCGTCAACGCCGAACAGCCTCAGCGCAATCGTGTACACGACTGCAGCGCCGAGCAGCGCCGGCGAGCGCAGCAGGAAGAATGCGCCGTAATGCCACAGTTTCGCCTGGCGGAACGCGTGGAAGATCCGCTTGTTCCGCAGCCCATTGCCCGGCAGGATCGTGCCGTTGAAGTAGAGGATCCACAGGGTGAGCACGATCGCTCCGCCCAACCCAATCCATGGGATCAGACGGAACACCTGAGGGAGCGCGCTGCCACCGAGAATGAAGCCGATCACTGCCCACGCCATCAGGTAGAACACCTCGCCGAACATGATGAACAGCATGGCCGAGCCGACCTCCCACCCTGGGACGCCGTCGCGTCGATTCAGGTAGTAGGCCATGGCGCCCTTGCCTATCTGCTCGCTCAACAGCGAGATGATGTACGCGCTGGCGCGAATGGGCAGAATGTCGCGATAACGGATGTTCTTGTCGATGAACCAGTTCAACACGCTCGTCGTGACGCGCGTATCGACCAGAAAATAGAAGCACGAGTACACGATCATCAGACCGAGCCACGGCACCCAGGCAACGTGGCTGAACACCTCTGTCATGTACGCAACAAGCGTCATTCCTTCACGCGCTGCGGCTCCGTTCAAACGCGAGTAGAGGATGTAGAAACAGCCGATCGTGATGGCGATAAAGATCGCCCGCTGCAACAGGCTCGGCTTCTTCGGCGTCGCCCCGTCAACGGGCTCAGCCGAGGCGGCGGTCGTCATGTGGTTCGTCTCCAGGACGTCACGATCTTGTCGAGCGTCTTCGACAGCGGTGTGAGCGTCACGCCAAGTTCGCCGTCCGCGTTGTGCGCGACGGTCTCGCTGCTGGTGATCACGTCGATCACCGTGGGGGTCACTCCGCCTCCCTTCATGCGGCTGTTTATCGCGGCGCCCAACTTGGCGACCCAGATCGGCACAACGCTGTACGACACCGAGCGTCCCATCATGCCAGCGACCCGTTCGATCAGGTCACGGTAGGAGATTGGCTCGGGTCCGACCAACTCGTGGACGTGAACTCCCGTCAGGTGGCGTCGGCAGGCGGAGAGGATCGCTTCGCTCAAGTCGTCGACGTCGAGCGGACGCATCAGGTACCTGCCGCCGCCGAGAAGACTGACCTTCCCGCCAGTCACCGAGCGTACGAGGCCGGCTGCGCCTGCCGTTTCTGGTCCAAGCAGGATCGGCGTTCTGATCATCGTCGCATCCAATCCCGAGCGCTCGACAACCGCTTCTCCCTCGCCCTTGGACCGACGATACCGGTTCGACGTACGCCCATCGGCGCCAAGCGCACTGATCAGAACGATGTGGGGAACTGCCGCTCGGCGGCACGCCTCGACAGCCGTCTTGGTCGCCGCCACGTTGGCCTGCTCGTATGACGCGGTTCGGCTTTCGATCAGAATGCCTGACAGGTGAACGAGCGACGTCGCGCCCGCCATCGTCCGCGCGAGCTCGTCCACATCGTCCGCTGCGACGACGCGAACCTCCAGACCTGTACGCGCGGGAAGTGCCGCGGCGGCCCGTTCGGAGCGCACGACCGCGACAACATCGACGTCAGCGCTTTCGCTCGCGTGAGCCAGCAGGTTCTTGCCCACGCTGCCGTTGGCGCCGGTCACGACGATGCGTGAGCGAGGGGGGTGAGTCGTTATGAGGGCCTCCTGAGTGACGACGAACGCCGGGCGGTCCGCGCGGGAAGAATCCGCAGTTCGACGGACTGTCGTGGGCGCGTCGGATTCTATGCGACCTCTGTGACCGTCGCAAACCAGCAGCGCGAGGCCCAGGTGTGGTTCACCCTCGCGCCGGGTGCCGAGGCGGTGTAGGATTCGAGACACTTCGCGGCTTTAGAACTCGCACTCGAGTGGAGAATGCCCTGCCTGTTAGCCGGCAGCGAACTGCCTCGTATCGGGAGGCGCGTGATCACGCCGGGCTGCTAGGAGGTGGTATGAGGAAGATCCTGCGGATCGGCGGATCCATCGTCGTTGTCATGCTCGTTCTGTTGGTCACGCTGCGGGCCACAGGCTTCGAACCACGCGACTGTGCAAACGCGGGAGCCTCCTGGACCTGCAGAACTCCCGGACTCTGGCTCAAGGGAGATCTCGTCGCAACGCCGGTCACCGATTGGTCGTTCACCGACACGATTCCGACCATCAAGGTTCAGACCCAGTCGCCACTCCTTCTGCCGTATTCGGTAGCGGCCTGGTGCGCGACCTATAACGGCAACCTCTACGTGACGTCGTATCGTGGCAGACGGTGGGTTGAAGACATCGTCAGCGATCCACACGTGCGCCTGAAAATCGACGGCCGATTGTATGACCGCAATCTGGCGATGGTCAGCGACCCGTCAGAAAAGGCAGCCGTGCTCCAGGCGAAAGGGAAAAAGTACCCAACGTGGAAAGTGCCGGCGGTCGAGACCGCGACCGTCTTTCGCGTGATGCCTCAGTGATGCCTCAATAGTGTGGTGAGCCGAGCGCT
>JBEBGB010000684.1:0-2948 GCA_040081675.1 Vicinamibacterales bacterium | reverse complement strand
AACGCTAGGAGAACTCTCTCAATCCCTCTGCAGCTTACCCACAGACTGTCACCCATCAGGGGTGACTAAGTGTCACCCATCAGGGTTACCGCTCACTCGGATTGAGCCACTTGCTTGGGGCTCGATCTGAGCGCAGTGTGGTCGCAACGGTATCCCTCACCGGACCGGCGGGAGTCACCCCCGCACTTCCAGGCTCTAGGCATCGGAGGCCATCATGGCTTCTTCCTCCACCGAGGCATTCGCCTCAACTCCCGTTGTAGTTCTCGTCGCGGACCTAGATGGGTTCGCCAAGCTATTCAAGACGAGGACTGACGCCGAAATGGCGAGCTTCCTGGACCAGTACTACGTGGTCGCGGAAGATCTGGTTGACCGAGCGGGCGGCCGAATCGTGAAGTTCATCGGAGACGCACTTCTCGCCGTCTTTCCCGAAGCCGAGGCTCCCGCCGCGGTCTCGGCCGCCGCGAAGTTGCGACGCGAAGTCGAGGAGCTCGGACAACGGATGGGGATGCGCGTACGACTCGGAGTCAGCGTGCACATGGGACCCGCGGTAGAGACAGAGCTAGGGAAGGGGCCGAGCCGGCGCCGCGACGTGATTGGGCGGACCGTGAACCAGACTTTCCTGCTGGGACGCGGCGCGGGCATTCGCATCAGTGAGCCAGTGTACCGAACACTTCCTAGCGCTGAGCGGACGCCTTGGAGCAAGAACAAGCCGCCCGCGGTCTATGTTCTTGACGAGGCCGGAGAAGTCTTGGACGGGTTGGGAAAGTCCGCGCCTGAGAACACCGCTCGATGGTAGCGAGCTTTCTAACGACTTTGGGTTTGAGCTGCGCGAGCAACATGCTACCGCTGGGCCGCGAGGTGCAAGCCGAGCGGCACAGCAGCCTACATGCTTCCCGCGCCAGCTCCAAACCCGTGTTAGACGGATCTTCGGTCGACGAACTCGTCGCGATATCACGGACCCGAAATCTGGACCCGTGACCACGTCGTTTCCGATACGTGGCGAAAGATTGCGAGTCCTTCCTCTTCGCCTCCGAGGATCATGTACGTCGCCTCACCGATGCGAAACAACGCATAGGGCGTGCGGGTGCCGTGACCTTTGTACTCGCAGTCGTCGTAACCCGACGAAGTCACGTCGATCTGAGGCGGGTCGTCGTCCGTGAGCCAGCCAACCATCCTGAAGCATTCGTACCCCGGTGAACGTCGGACTTGAGTGACTTGGACGAAGGCATGCGCCACGCCGTCGAACTCTGCTTCCCACAAGTCAATCCCAACCACGGGCCGGCGTGTATCCGAGAGCGGTAGGACTGAATCGGGAATTGGAGCGAGAGAATTCAAGAGCGCATCGACGTGTGAGCGCGCCGGCCTTCGCGCGCCGGGTTCAAAGCGATCGTGGGTAGCGGTGTCCGAGATGACGAGGTCGTACACGTTTACGCCGACACTCTGAGAGGTCTGGCCAAAAGCGGCGTCAGTGAGCTGTCGCGAAAAGGCGTAACCAGTCCACTGCGGCTGATTGTAGAGGTACTTCTCGACGTCTTCGCCAGACCGATCGGTGCTGTGCGCCCACGTGTCATTTCCCTGACCGTCGCAACATATCCGCACCGGAGGGCCCGCATTTAGGACTGCCTCGACTCCGCCGAAGTCGCGGGCATAGTAGGCTCCAACCTGCGCCCAGGGCAGGTTCGGCTCCGGAAACTCGAAGATGTTGTTCCAATCGCGTACCCACTCCCCTTCCACTTGGTGCAGCACTGGTTCGACCACGCCGTCGGGACGCACGAAGCCGAACACCAAGAGACCGGCTTCCTGCTCAGCAGGCCCGGCGCTCGCGGGTTCTGTTCCTGCCATGGGGAGAGTGTCCGTAGCGACCGCGCCGAGTAGTCCGCCGGGCGGAGCGTCGGACGTCGCAGCGCCTGTAGCGGGCTCAGGCCGTGCAGTCGCCGGCGGCTCTTGGCAGCCGCTGACGAAGACGGCAGCTGCGAAGATGAAATATCGAGTTGGGTGGCTCATTGTTGGCGGGCCCATTCTGGTGAGCGAGGCCATACCGCTTGCAGATCCGTCTAACGACTTGGGTTTCTGCTGCACGAGCAACATGGTCAGGCCGCGCAGCGAGGTGCAAGCCGAGCTGTGCGGGGCCAGAAAGCTGACCGAAGTGTCAGCAGCAAACCTTGGTTAGGTAGCTGACGTTGGAGCTGCCTTATTCTTGTCGCACGAAGCTGTAATGAAGGCCGTCGTCGATCAGATTGAACAGCGTCAGGGTGTCGGAACGAACCTGGGGGATGAACCATTGTCCCCTCAGGTATGGCGTTTCTGCGGACAGAATGATTGGTGGCCCCGACTCTCCAGTGAACGTTCGATCGGCCCTGTCAGGAAGAAAGAGGTAAAAGCCTTCAGTTGCGCCGGTCCAGTCGACGGATGGATCAGCAAATCGCCCCCCTGTCGCTCTCATTGAGAACCGACCGCGACGAAGTGAGAGCAGGAGAGTCTCGTCCTCAGGGACGAGCGCATCTCCATAGCCCATGTAGCCGCCTGACTGGGACACCCAGAGCCATTCGCCGTCAAAGAAGGCTAGAGGCAAGCGGTCGGAGTTGGACGAACCGAGAAGAAAGCCGACGGAGAGCGCGGCCAAGACGCAGAGTCCCAGGACTACGGCTGAGAAGGCGCGCGGCTCTCGTGGCTCAGAAGTCATGACGTGAGATATGACGAGCGAACTGGAGCTGAATGCACAGCTACCTAACGACTTGGGTTTCTGCTGCACGAGCAACATGGTCGCACCGCGCAGCGAGGTGCAAGCCGAGCTGTGCGGACCACGTACGCTGACCGAAGTGGCAGCAGCAAACCTTTGTTAGGTAGCAACCGGTCGCTCAAAGAACAGGCGGAGTTGTTCGGTCAGGAATGGCGGTTGGGATTGCTCGGAGGCCGCCTGAAGCATCTGCCAGCCAGCTGCCCCTCGT
>JBEBGB010000129.1:0-11119 GCA_040081675.1 Vicinamibacterales bacterium | reverse complement strand
TGCTCGTGGTGCTGATTCTCATCGGCGTGCTCTTTCTCATTATCGAGATCATCGCGCTTGTCACGGGCCTCGCGCTGGCGCGGTCCATCACCGGGTCGGTGCACGAGCTCTTTGCCGGCACCGAGCGCGTGCGCCTTGGCGACTTCACGCACAAGATCGACATCCGCGCACGAGACCAGCTGGGCGAACTGGCCGAGTCGTTCAACTCGATGACTGCGAGCATCGAAGACCTGCTGCGCATTCAAGCCGAGAAGAAGCGTCTCGAGGAGGAACTTCGGATCGCTCACGAGATCCAGATGTCCCTCTTGCCGCAGGGGCCGCTGGGAATTCCTGGCGTGTCTGTAACAAGCGTCTGTGTGCCGGCGCGAGAGGTCGGTGGCGACTACTTCGACATCCTGCCGCTCGACGACCACCGCGTCGCTGTGCTCATCGCCGACGTGTCGGGGAAGGGGACGTCCGCAGCGCTCTACATGGCGGAAATGAAGGGGCTGATGCTCTCGCTCAGCCGCAATCACACGTCGCCCCGCGCGCTGCTGGTGGAGGCCAACCACATCATCGCCGAGCATCTGAACTCGCGCAGCTTCATCACCATGATCTACGCGATCATCGACATCCGCGCCCGAACGATGACGTACGCGCGCGCCGGTCACACGCCTCTCCTGTGCCTGCCAGGACCGCTGGCGCCTGTTCGCGGTCTCCGCTTGCTGGCGCCAGACGGCATGGTGCTGGGGCTGAATCTGGACAACGGTGAGATGTTCGACCGCCTGCTCTGCGAAGAGACGCTGCCCATTCATGAGGGGGACATGTTCCTGTTCTTCACTGACGGGATCAGCGAAGCCATGAACTGCGACGATGACTGCTTTGGTGAGGGGCGTCTCAGTCGTATCGTCGAGGAGCACGCGCACCTGCCGTCCGAGGAACTGCGCGAACGAATCCTGCGCGAGATTGCCGCGTTTGTGGGCGATGCGCCGCAGCACGACGACATGACGCTCATCCTGCTGCGCATCGACGCGGCGGTGCAGGCAGATGTGCAGAACGTCGACGCCCTTGAACTGGCGCCCCTGTGACCGAGTTCGTCACCATCTTCAGCACCAGATCATCTGTTGAAGCCGACGTGGTCCGCGGGCTGCTCGAAGCCAACGGCGTCATGGCGTTCATCTCGTCGGCGACGTCGCGCTCGATCTTCCCCTTTTCAGTGAGCGGACTGGGCGAGGTCCGAATCACGGTGCATCCCGACGAGGTCGAAGACGCGAGGCGCATCATCGAGGGGCATCGGACAGAGCTGCGTACCGGCGAGGTCGTGCGACTGCGCGACGAATTTGGCGGGCTCGAGCGAGCCATCGAGTACCGGTTCCGCGACCGTGGGCTGCTCGAGCACGCCATGACCCACACGTCTCGCGCCAACGAAGATGTGAGCGGCGGCGTCGTCGATAACGAATCGCTCGAGTTCCTCGGCGACGCGGTGCTCGGGTTCGTCATCGCCGACATGCTGTTTCGCGAGTTTCCGAGCTTCAACGAAGGTCAGAAGTCCAAGGTCAAGGCCTCGCTCGTCTCCACGACCGCGCTCGCGCGCCAGGCTGAACGCCTCGGTCTGGGCGAACATCTGTTGCTCGGCCGCGGGGAAGAGAAGACCGGTGGTCGTAAGAAGCAGGCGCTTCTGGCAGACGGGTACGAGGCGCTGATAGCCGCGGTCTATCTGGATGGTGGCATCGAACATGTGCGCGCGTTCATCCAGCGCGAGTTCCGGGGATTGCTCGGAGAAGTGAAGGATGGTGGCCTCTCCGGGCAGGACTATAAGTCTGCCCTGCAAGAACGATTGCAGGCGGCCGAACGGCCTCTTCCCGAGTACCGCCTGGTTGGGACGCTTGGCCCGGACCACCGCAAGCAGTTTCAGGTTGCGGTGTTTGTGGACGACGTGCGGCTTGCGGAGGCGACCGGTCCGAGCAAGAAGGAAGCGGAGCAGGAAGCCGCAAGACTTGCGCTCGTGGCGCTTCAGGAAAACGCTTCGGGCGGAGCGGTCTGAGACTTCCGATTTGGCGATTTGGCGATTTGGTGAGTGTGATTGTGAATCACCAATTCACCAATTCACCAATTCACCAATTCACCAATTCACCAATTCTCCAATTCTCCAATTCTCCAACTGCTTCAATCTATCTCGATGATTCCCCAGCCCTTGCGGTCTTCTTCGCCCGGCGCGGCCCCGGCGGTGGCCATGGCCATGGTGGGTTCTGCCGGTTCGGCAGGCTGTGGGAGACGAGGCAACGCGTAGCGGTGCACTTCTCGGACCAGTTCCTCCTCGGTAGGAGGTGTCGGGCGGCAGTGCAGCCGCACCCACACGCGGAGCAAGGAGTCGACGAAGCTATATCGCTTCTGTCTCGATACCACGAGGTCCACGTCTTCCAACCACGAGAGGTAGTCCTTGGTCGAGCCTGGGGTGCGCTGCAAGCGCTGTGAGATTGCGGTGAGGGTGAGGCCTTCCTCGTCGGCCAGAATCTCGAGGATCGCCTTCAGCGCTCCGTAGCCTCGTGCCCGGTGGAGGCGCAGTTCATAGCAGAAGTTACAAGCCTGCGCGACGCGGCCGCCTACTGACATCTGCTCGGTCAAGGCACTCACGGCATCGTCGCCACCAGGACCACCACGCTCGCGCAAATGACGAAGTCCGGTCGACAGGGCGTTCACATATGACGGTCGACCATCCGCGAGGCTGTGAACGGTCCGCGCGATGAACTCCGCGTCCTCGCCAACCGATGTGTCCGGAAGGTCGAGCATATCGAGCGTGTCTTCGAGCGTCAGCGGTGGAACATGGATGACCTCGAAGCGGGCCGGACGATCGCGCAGCAGCCGTAGCGTCCGCGCGGTGTAACGGCTCGAGAGCACGAAACGGTTTCCACTGGCAACCAGACCATCGACGAAGTCATAGAGGACACGGCGCAGGCCGGGGAAGCTTTCGAATGTGCGAAGTTCGAGGAATTCGTCCAGCACGAAGGTGACCGGTGCCTGACCCGCTGCGCGCGCGCCCGTGAAGAATGCCAGCGCGGCGTCAAACGACGCGCGCGCACCCATCGGCGGCGGGGGCGCCGCGAATGGCGACGCGGATGTGAGGGCACGCAGAAACCGCTCGGGAGTGGTTGCGGTGCGTTCGAGATCGACGTACTGCGCTTCGGTACGACCCACGCGGTCGCGGACCTGGTGCAGCAGCGTGGTGCGACCCGTGCCGCAGCCTCCGAGGAGGACCGGGATCCGCGAGGGCATCGCATCGAGTGCGGCGGTGATGCGTCGAGTGAGTGTGGAGCGGGGAGTCAGCATCGGGTCTGTCCGAAAGACTAGAACCTTAGAAAGCGCGGCGGATGTTGTCAAATGAAAATCCGATCGCGTTTTTTCTTGACCTCGACGCGTCCCATGCTCTGCTTCGTGCGGCGCAATGTTCGTCTGCTGCGAGACGTCGCAGCGGGTTGTTCGCTTCGCGACGCGGAAACGTTTGAGAGTAGAATTCTTGATCTAACTATGAATCTCGCCGTGCTTGGGGCTCAGTGGGGTGATGAGGGTAAGGGCAAGATCGTCGACCTGCTCACTCCCCGTTTCGACATCGTCGCGCGCTATCAGGGCGGTCACAACGCGGGTCATACCGTGTACGTCAACGGCGTGAAGTTTGTGTTGCGGCTCATTCCGTCGGGCATTCTCCACGCGGGCGTGGTGTGTGTCATCGGTAACGGCGTGGTGGTCGATCCACAGGCGCTGTTTGCCGAAGTGGACGAACTCGCGCGCAACGGTGTTCATGTCGATGGCCGCCTGTTTGTCAGCGACAAGGCGCACCTGATCCTGCCCTATCACCGCGACCTCGATCTGCTGTCCGAAGCGCGCCGCGGTGAGCGCAAGATTGGCACGACGTCGCGCGGCATCGGTCCGGCCTACGAGGACAAGATCGCGCGCCGGGGCGTGCGCGTCGGCGATCTCGCCGACCCGAAGGGACTCGAGCAGAACATCCGCGACAACGTGGTCGCGCGAAACCGCCTGGTCCACGATTCCACCATGGAGTGGGAGTCGGTCCTTGCGCAAGTGCTCGAGATCGGGACGCGACTCACGCCAATGGTGCGCGACGTGTCGCTCATGCTGGCCGAGGCCATGGCGGCGGGAAAGTCGATCATGTTCGAGGGTGCGCAGGGCACGCTGCTCGACATCGACCACGGCACCTATCCCTACGTCACCTCGTCGAATGCCTCGATTGGCGGTGTCTGCACGGGACTCGGCGTCGGGCCCCGCGCGATTGGTGGGGTCATGGGCGTCGTGAAGGTGTACACGACGCGCGTGGGCGAAGGACCTCTTCCAACCGAACTGCACGACGAGATGGGAAACCGGCTCCGCGACAGCGGGAACGAATACGGCGCCGTCACCGGACGCCCACGGCGTTGCGGTTGGTACGACGCCGTCGCGGTCCGCTACGGCGCGCGGGTGAACGGACTCGATGCGCTCGCGCTCACCAAGCTTGACGTGCTCGACGGCCTCGAGGAGATCAAGATCTGCACCGCCTATCGCTGCGGCGACCGGACGCTCACCGAGTTCCCGTCCGACATTCTCCAACTGGCAGCCTGTGTGCCGGTCTATGAGACGGTGCCTGGGTGGACTGAACCGACCAAGGGCGTTCGCCGGTTCGATGACCTGCCCGAGAACGCGAAACGCTACATTGCCCGCCTGGAGCAGGTTTCAGGTGTGTCCGCCGCGCTGGTGTCGACCGGCTCGGAGCGTCACGACACAATCCTGCGCGACGATGTGCTCGCCACGCGTCTGAACGGCATCAAGCTGACCGTCTGACACTCACGCGCGTTCACACAGCGCGCGTCGACTTCCGGCACCTCGTGTCAGGCGTGCTTCCGCTCGAGTCGTCCGATGTAGCCGTCGAGCGCGGCCGTGTTGGGATTGATGAAGTCCAGACCGACGCGGTATCTCGGTCCGTTCTTGGTCATCTCGAAGGTCGCCCAGACCACAGTCGCACCGCACCGAAGCGCGCCCTTTGGCTCGGTCAGTGATACACGCACCCGTTGACCAGGTTTGAGAGCCGCCGTTGTCACCAGTTGCACGCCAACCAGGGACAGGTTCACAAGGCTGCCAGGTTTCCCATCGACGAGGATCTCCCTCGACTCGTCAACGGCATGACGCGGCGCCCGACGAGTGCCAGTGAAATCGAGTTGAACGGCAGGTGATGGCGGCGCTGCCTCTGGTTCCGGAGTCGGGGGCGTGTCCGCAGGCTGCGCCACGGCCGTTTCGTCAGGGGACTCCAACCGGAGCGTGATGTGCGCGAGCGCCGGGTCCGCCTTGATGCGGTTGACGAGGGCCTTTCCCCTGGCCGTTGCCGCAAAGCCAGTCTCGAGCGCCACCACCTGCGGTTTGCGGCTGGTGATGGTCTGCAAGGCACGCAGGGCATCGGCCTCGGTGAAGGTCACCCATTCGAGACCCTCACCAGCCACGCGAGCAACCAGCGCAGGTTGCAGCTCAGTGGCTGCTACGAGGACGGCGAGATGGGGCACAGCTGACGCCTAGAAGATGCGGGCGTCGCGAAGGGGCCAGAAGCGCACTTTGACTTTGCCGACGATGTACTTCTTCGGCACCTGGCCCCAGTGGCGGCTGTCGGAGCTATTGTTGCGGTGATCGCCCATCACGAAGTAGTAACCCTCCTGGATGGTGCTCGGGCCCCAATCGTCATGGCTGCGGAAATCTTCGGCCACGTATTCATCATGCAGGGGCAGATCGTTCACATACACGTGACCGTCCACGATCCGAACCACATCGCCCTCGCGTGCAATCACACGCTTCACGAACATCTTTTCGGGGTTGAGCGGGTAGTAGAGCATCACGATGTCGCCCGGGCGAGGATCGCCGATCTCGTACACCAGCTTGTTCACGATCAGCCGGTCGTGGTCTTCCAGTGTGGGCGCCATGCTCAGCCCGTCGACTCGGGCCACCTGGAAGCCGAAGGTCACAATGAGCGTGGCGTAGACCCCTGCAGAGAACAGTGTCTGCACGCCAGCGACCAGTTCCGCACCCAGCTTCTTCCACGAACTCATGACCGTCTCGCGCGGTGCGACGGGGACAAGTTCGAGGGCCGGATTCCCACTGACCGACAAACCCGCCGCGATGACCGGCAGGTCGTCCAACGTCGACGTGTCAGTCAGGTGATGCACCTGGACCTCGTCGTGCGCAGTGGCACCGAGGTGACTGTCGACCGGCTGGAATTCGGACGTGAGCGGGGCGTCGACCGGCGCCGAGGACGCATCCGGGCTTAGAGGTCCTTCCGTGTTGTCCATGTAAAACCGTTTCAGGATAACACTTCGCAGGTCGTGGAGGGCCTGACACCAACAAGGCTCTCCACGGAGGGGCGTCAGGAGGGCGCCGACCGGGGTGTCGGCGCCTGCTGACCAAAGAATGCGTCGGTGGATGAATGGGGCGGGGACGGAGCCCCGTCCCCCCTACCGTTTGAGCGCGTCGACGAACGGCTTGGCCTCTGCCGGGACCGGAACAGTGGTGCCCAGCAGGACGTCATGGGGCGAGACACCCTTGCCGTACAGGTCTACGTTGTCGTCCTTGTCGTCGCGCAGGACACCCCCCGACAGGTTGACGCCGGCGAAGACGCCTTGCGTCCGCGAGTACGACAGGATCTCTGCCTTCAACTGCGCATCCGTGGCGGCGCGCGCATCGCGCCCGACAGGCCCGGCGGCCACCGACGCTTCGGCTCCGAGCGACACGCGATTCTTCAACAGCTTTTCGACGCCGCGCTCGTTCATGACCAGCATGACCAAATCGATGGACTGGGCGCCGAACTGCAGTCCCCAGCTTCCCTTGCCCACTCGAATGAATATCGGCGCGCTCCAGGCTCCGCCGCGTCGGCAACTCATCAACCCTTTGCCGTATTCGCCGCCAACGATGAACGCTGCCTTCTTGAGACCCGGCACCACCATGACGCAGGCGGCCTTCTCCCACAGATCGAGCGGCACGTCCTGATCGGGGGCGGCGTGAAGCTCGCCGAGAATTGCGGCCGCTTCAGCGATTCGCTGCACTTCGCTCGAAGACAAAGACGCAGACAGGCTCGACACAGCCATGGTGCCGAGCAGCGCAATAGTCACCAGTATTCGCATCGTGTAGACCTCCAGGCTACTGGCCTTTTTCAAAAGACTAGCACGCTGGCCATGAGCAAATGGAGTCTCCTGTTATTGATGAGTCTCTCGATTACGACGCTGTCCGCTCTTCCCACACTCGTGCGAGGTGGACGATAACCTCGACCGCTTTCTCCATGTCCTGCACCGATACCCACTCGAGTCTCGAGTGAAAGTTGTGCTCACCGGCGAAGAGGTTCGGGCAAGGAAGGCCCATGAACGACAGTCTCGAGCCATCAGTCCCACCGCGGATCGAACGTCGTCGCACCTCGAGGCCCGCACGTCGCACAGCTTCACACGCGTACTCTGCGATGTCGGGACGGGTGTCGAGCACTTCTCTCATGTTCCGGTAGGACTCTTCGATGTGCAGTTCGACGCGTGCGCCAGGATGATGCGCCGCCGCCTTGTGGGCCAGCGCCTCGAGCACGCGTTCCTTTTCCTGGAGTCCCTCGGTGACGAAGTCTCGAATCAACAGACGTACGCTCGTCTTGTCGACTGACGCCTGGACCACGTACGGGTGCACGAATCCTTCCATGCCGTCGGTCGTCTCTGGCGAGAGCGTGTCTTGCGGCAGGCTCGCGATGAATGTGGCAGCCACCTTGATGGCATTCACCATGTGGCCCTTGGCATAACCTGGATGCGTGTTGAATCCGTGGAACGTGACAGTCATCGCGTCAGCGGAGAAGCTTTCGATCTCGACCTCGCCGCGTTGACCGCCGTCCATCGTGTACGCGCACGCCGCGCCAAACTTCGCGACGTCGAAGTGCAGGGTCCCGCGACCCACCTCCTCATCCGGGGTGAAGGCGATGCGCACCGGGCCGTGGGCGATCTCGGGATGCTGTATCAGGTACTCGGCCGCCGTCACGATCTCGGCGACACCCGCTTTGTTGTCGGCGCCGAGCAAAGTCGTGCCCGAAGCCGTGACGATGTCGTGGCCGACCTGTTCGACCAGAGCCGGAATCTCCGCTTGTCTGAGGACGGCTTCTGGAACGTCGGGCAACACGATGTCACTGCCGTCCCACGCGCGATGCACGATGGGCTTGACGCCGGCGCCAGGCATCTCCGGCGATGTATCGACATGCGCGATGAAACCAATCGTCGGCACGTCGCGCTTCGCTGTCGTCGCGGGAATGGTGGCCATGACGTAGCCGTGTTCGTCCATCGCGGCATCCGCCACACCAATGGCGCGGAGTTCATCGACCAGCGCGCGCAAGAGCACCAGCTGCTTGTCGGTGCTCGGATAGGTGGACGAGCGCTCATCGGACTGGGTGTCGAGCTGCACGTAGCGAAGAAAGCGATCGAGAACAGACATAGAAGATTGGTGAGTTGGGAAGGGGGAGGGCATGAGCACCTGGTCATGCCCCCCGAGTCGCGCGCGGGACCGGCTCAGCGCTTCTGGACCAGCGTGATCTTGACCCAGCCGCTCGCCGAAGAACCCTGCACCTGGATGAAGCCGTTCTTCTCGTCGCCCGTCACAACCAGTTCGTCCGCTCTGCCCAGCGTTCCCACGACCTTTGCCGCATCGTCGGGTTGGGCGAGCAGCTTGATGCCAGCAATCTTCGGCCCGATTACGTCGCCTTCGTTGAAGACCGCGCCAGCTTTCCGGGTTCCGCCACCAGCGGCTTCTTCCTTCAGCGTGCCGACACTGCGCTGCAGACTCGGATCGCCGCGAACCACGCCGACAACCTTGTTGTAGTTGTCCATGAACGCCGCGGCGATGATCTTGCCTTCGTTGGTGTTGCCGTAGCCCCCAGCGGCCACGCCGCCGCCTCCTCCAAAGAGGCCCGCGCCCAGACGTATATCAGCCTTCCTGGTGCTGCCTTCGGCCGCTGCCACCTGCACGCCGCTGCGAGCGTCTGCCACCAGCATGCTGGTCTGCGCTTCCTTGAACTTCAGGCCGCCGGCAACGAGGGCTCCCTTGCGACCACCAAGCAAGCCACCCACAGCGCCGCCAACACCTCCGGCATTCCCTTCAGAGAACACGACGGCAGGCGTCATGATGAAGTCGGCCGGCACCATCAGGCCGCCACCCATGTTCGAGCCTGCGCGCGTTTGACCGCCGCCAGCGAGTGCCCGCTCCTGCTCCATGTTCCGCAGGCCTTGCCCGCGCTCGACCACAATGAAGCAATTGGACTGCTGGATCATCATTCGGATGAGACTGACCGGCGACTGGAGGTTGTAGCGTGAGAGCGCCATCATGTATTCGCTCTGCGGCTCGACCACCGCCATCGCGCCCATTGGCCTGTCGCAGTGTTCGAGCCCGTTGTCGCCCACGCTGCCGTTGGTCCCCGCTGCCCCTTTGACGGCGCTGCCGCCCTGACCCTGCTTCTCCTTCGTCAACCCGCCCTGGGCAAACGCGCTCGTCGCGTACGCCAATGTCAGCGCACATGCGAGCACACTCGACGCAGATTTCCTGTCCATCTCGATTCCTCCAGATTGCCAAGCCGACTTACGCGCCCGTAAAAGAGTGCTTGAGCTTCCGAGAACATTCCGTCAAGTGGCGTCCATAGTCAAGATCTCAGAAAGTGGCTGTGAAGACGCCGCTGGTGACGGTTTTGGTGCCCGCCGAGGGAATGCCAGATGTGGTCGAGGGCACAGCGACAAAGCTGAAGGTTCCGGACGCACCGGACGAGGATAGGGTCGAGATCGTCAGGGTACCGCTGCCTCCGAGTACGGATGCGGACCACGCGCCCGTCACGGTGCTGCCGTTTGTCGTCATGGCCTGCATGACCAGCGGACTCGCGGCGTTGATGCTTGTCGTCCCGACCGCCGCGCCAGACATGGCGAAGTTGACGGACAGTGTCAGGGCCGTATTGTTGGAGGCGATGTTCAGCGTTCCGTTCGTCAAGGTCGCCGCGTTGATGACGCCGGTATAGGCGACGCCGTCTACCAACGCCGTGATCGTCCCTTTGCCACTGCCAGAACCACCCGAGCCACCGCTTCCACTAGACCCGATTCCTCCAGACGACCCACTGGGGCTGGACGTGGAACCTCCGCATGCCACCGACAGAATGAGAACAGACGCCAGGATCCCGTATCTCCACATGGTCCGGCTCCTCGTGACTGTCGTACGCCACGGTAAATAGACGGTCGAGGGCTTGGCGGGGGACGGCTTCGCAGACGGCTCTTGCTTCCGCATGAGGTTGAACCCCTACGGTATCACGTGAGGCTGCAATGACGAGGGCCGCCAAAGACGGTCAGCTGAAGGTTGCGACAACGGGCGCGTGATCGCTGGTGCCAACATCGCGCTGAACGGGACATGAGACCGCACGTCCGGCGAGCGACTCGCTGACCAGGACGTAGTCCAACCGCCAGCCGATGTTGCGCTGGCGCATGCTGCGCCACGGTGGCCACCACGTAAAGAGGTCATCGTTTTCCGGGTCGAGCGCCCGGCCGACATCCACCAATCCACGTCCGATGATCCTCTCGAGGAGCGCGCGTTCTTCCGGAAGCTGACCGATCGCACGCAGCTTGCGCTCCTTTGGGTGCACGTCGCGGTCGGTGCGCGCGATGTTCAAGTCGCCGCACAAGACCACCGGTCGTCCAGAGGACTGCAGCGTCGCGGCGTACGCGTCCATCGACTCCAGGAAGTGCATCTTCGCTGGGAAGTCCTTTCCCCCGTTCGGCACGTAGATCGACGCAACCGTCACGCCAGGTAACGTCACCTCGACGATGCGATTCTCGAAGTCGAAGGCGGGGTGCGAAAAATGTGGTCGTTCCGGCGCGATCCGCTTGCTCACGTGGAGGGCGACACCCGAGTAGCCCTTTCCCCCGTGCCAATAGCACCAGTACTGCTCGAGGTCGAAGAGCATCGCCGGGATCTGGTCGGGTGTGGCCTTGATTTCCTGCAGGCACAGCACGTCGGGCTGGTCTCGCTCGACCCACTCCTGCACCTGGGCCTGCCTGGCTCGAATGCCGTTGACGTTCCAGGTGGCGATTTTCACGGGATTTGAAGAGGGCCGACTCCGATAGCC
>JBEBGB010000683.1:0-2965 GCA_040081675.1 Vicinamibacterales bacterium | reverse complement strand
GCATCGACCCGACGAGCGGCGCGCTGACGCCGCACGGTCCGGCCAAACGCCTGCCAACGCGTCCGATCCACATCAGTACCGACATTCCTTCGGCCCATCTTCTGGTCGCGTTCAACAACCCGAGCGCGGTGCGGGTCTACCGCATCAACCAAGACGCCACAATAGGCGACGAGGTTCGGCAGCCGAGCGCGACCGACGCCGGTATCTACGCCCACCAGGTGCGCGTCACTCCCGACAATCGATTGGCGATTCTCGTCACCCGCGGCAACGAAGGCACGCCCACCAGCGCCGAAGATCCGGGCGCGCTGAAGGTCTTCGAGTACAAAGACGGAGTCCTGTCGAGCGAAGTCTCGATCGCGCCCAATGGCGGGAAGGGGTTCGGGCCGCGACACCTCGACTTTCATCCGACCAAGCCGTGGGTGTACGTCTCGATCGAGACGCAAAACCAGATGTACATGTATCGAATGGCGGGCGGCAAGTTAGACACGGAGATTGCCTATCGCGCTGAGACGCTGGCCGAGCCGGGCAACATCAGAGCTCGTCAGGCCGCCGGTACGGTTCACGTCCACCCGAACGGGCGTTTTGTGTATGGCGCGAATCGCGCCGAGGCGACGGTCGCGTTTCAGGGCCAACGGGTATTCAAAGGCGGCGAGAACAGCATCGTGGTGTACTCGATCAATCAGTCGACTGGCGAACCGACGCCAATCCAGCACATCGAGACCCGCGCGATACACCCGCGGACCTTTCACATCGACCCGAGCGGAAGCATGTTGGTCGCCCAGCACAACCTGCCGGTCAAAGTGAGGGAGGGCGACACGGTCAAGACCGTACCCGCCGGCCTGTCGGTGTTTCGCATCGGCGCTGACGGCAAGCTGACCTTTGTCCGCAAGTACGATATCGATCTGAGCGACAAGACGATGTTCTGGATGGGAATGGTGCCACTCTAGACGGCGAGCAGCATCAAGAGTCGACGACCACAGCAGACACATGGATGAATGATGACCAGAACCCTCTTTGCGCGCGGAGCGCGCGGACCGCTCGTGCAGCAGGTGCAGATGAAACTGCAACAGCTGAAGCTGCCACTCGACTCCTCCGACGGCATCTTCGGCAGCAACACCGAAACAGCACTGAAGAACTATCAGAAGTTCAACGGGCTCGACGTGACAGGGCGCGTCGACTTCGATTTGTGGCCTCGACTGACGGCAGCGTCCGTACCGGCGCTCGAAGAACGGTCTCTGCAGCTCACCTCCGCCATCGAGGGTCATGGCTACACGCTGGCGGCCGGCAACTTCGACGGCGCCGGCCTCACCTGGGGCATCATCGGCTTCACGGTGAAGTTCGGTTCCGTGCAGAAGGTGCTGGACGCCGTCGCCACCGAACATCCGGGCGTCATCCGCAGCACCTTTGTCGATCTGACGAAGGACCTCGAGCGCATGCGCAACATGCCGATCGACAAGCAGATTGCGTTTGCCGACAGCATCAGCATTCCCGGCGCCAAGTTCAAATTGGTCGATCCGTGGCGCATTGCGTTCGACAGACTCGGCTCGATCCCCGAAGTGCAGGCGATTCAGCGCCGTGTTGCCTTCGAGCAATACATGAAGCCTGCGAGGAAGACCGCCAAGTCGCTCGGGCTGACGTCAGAGCTGGGCGTAGCTTTGTGTTTTGATGTGCACGTGCAGAACGGTGGCATCAAGCCGGCCGCCATGGACGCGATCAAGCGGTCGGGCGCACGGTCGGAAGCCGACCTCCGGAAGGCTATCGCGAATGCGGTCGCCGACCAGGCGCTCGATCGGTGGAAGGAAGATGTTCGGAAACGCAAGCTGGCGATTGCGACCGGCTCTGGTGTTGTCCACGGTTTATCGCTGAAGCTGGCCGACTGGGGACTCGACGACGTGCCCGCCTGAAGGCGCGCACGTGGGTGTAGCGATAGTCTTGCCGGCCCTTGCGCTGCCCTTACGGTCTGTTAACATCTCGACGCCCATCGCCGCACGATTCGACTTGCGGCGTGGACCATCGTTTCGGTCTACGAACACACGCGTGATCGGCGTCGAGCCAGCCGGTCTTTCATTTTCCTGAGGAGACACATGTCCACGTCACAAGTCACACGCTCGTTTGTCAGCGCTGCCGCCACGCTGCTCCTTGCGGCGTGCGGAAGCACCGGACCCGCTGAGACGCCAGCAGCTGCCGCCCCGCAATCAGCTGCGAGCGCGTCCGCAGGCAATCCGATCACCGGCGTGGGCATGCCGAACCCAGCGCCGAACGTTACCCGCAACTGGGGCCAACTGCCCGCCGGGCGTTCGTGGGGAACGACCGCTGGCATCGACATCGATCCCAAAGACGGCAACGTCTGGGCCTACGAACGCTGCGGCGCCGGAGCCGCCGGCGGAGCCGGTGGTGGCGCAGTCGATTGCGAGACCAGCGCTGTTGATCCGATCTTCAAGTTCGACCGCAACACCGGAGCGGTGCTCGCGAATTTCGGCAAGGGCGTGATGGTGACGCCTCACGGCATCTCCGTCGACAAAGACGGCAACGTGTGGATCGCCGACTTCTCCGGTAACAAGGCAGGCACGCGAGGACATCAGGTCCACAAGTTCAGCCCGACGGGCGAGAAGTTGCTCAGTCTCGGCACAGCCGGCAAGCCGGGTAACGCCGACGGCCAGTTCAACCAGCCGAACGACGTTGTCGTCGGACCGGACGGCAGCATCTACGTGGCCGACGGCCACGATGGACAGGGCATGATTACGATCGCCGCGATCAACGAGGGGCTTGCGCGGGGCGCAACCGCCCGTATCAGCAAGTTCTCGGCCGACGGCAAGTTCATCAAGTCGTGGGGCAAGATCGGTGTGCGTCACGGCGAGTTCCGCACGCCGCACGCGCTCATGTTCGACGCGAGGGGTCGCCTGTGGGTGGCCGATCGCGGCAATCACCGCATCGAGATCTTCGATCAGGAGGGCACCTACCTCGA
>JBEBGB010000682.1:0-2965 GCA_040081675.1 Vicinamibacterales bacterium | reverse complement strand
TGCGACGGCGCGGACGGTGTCAAGGATGGGGTGATCGAGAATCCCAAGGCGTGTCATTTCGACTATGCGACCCTGACCTGCAGGGGCGTTGATGGCCCCTCATGTCTGACTGCGTCACAGGTCGAGTCGGCCAAGGCGCTGACGTCGCCCTTCAGGGATTCAGCATCCGGCAGAGTTCTTCTCGAGGCACATATGTGGCCGGGCGCCGAACAGCAATGGGGCAGGCTGGGCGGTCCGGACCCGCTTGCGAACTCGGTCGCACGAGTGAGGAACTTCCACCTGAAGGACCCAGCGTGGGAGCCTCGGCTGACCAACATCGCGGCGGACATCGAGCGCGCCGTCAGCATGGACGACGGCCTCCTGGCGTCGAACAACTTCAACCTGAAACCATTTTTCGACCGTGGTGGCAAGCTGCTCATGTGGCACGGCTGGTCCGATCCGCAAGTGCCGGCCGAGAACAGCATCCTGTTTCTGGATAACGTCCGGAAGACGGTCGGCGCCGAGGCCAAGGACGCGATTGACCTGTTCCTGCTACCGGGCGTGTCGCATTGCGGTGGCGGGCCCGGCCCAGATACCTTCGACACCATGGAGCCCATTACGACCTGGGTTGAACAGGGACGACGGCCCGTTCAGATTGTTGCGTCTCACCTGACAGATGGAAAGGTCGACCGCACACGTCCGCTCTGTCCGTTCGGCCAGGTGGCGCAGTACAAAGGCGTGGGCAGCACGAACGACGCCTCGAATTTTTCGTGCGTAACGGACCCGGTCGCGACGGGCCGTTGATCGAGTGAACCATGGCCAACGAGAACCTCACACCGAAGCCGGTCTGCTTCATGGTGATGCCGTTTCGCAAGCGCACCATAGACGGCCCGACGCAGCCTGGGGCACCTGCGGAACTCGACTGCGACGCTCTCTGGGACCGCGTCTATCGACCGGTCATCGAGAAGCTTGGGTATCTGCCCGTTCGCGCCGACTCCGAGACGGGCACTGTCATTGTGAAGGACATGCTCGAGCGGCTCGCGTTTGCGGACCTCGTGCTTGCGGACGTGTCGCTCCCCAATGGCAACGTCTATTACGAGATTGGCCTGCGTCACGTGGCCGTCGAGACTGGCTGCGTGCTTCTGGCAGCCACCTGGTCGAAGCAGCTCTTTGATATCGACCAGTTCCGAACGGTCCGGTTTCCTCTCGTGGACGGGACGGTGCCCGACGCCGAGGCCGAGAAAATTCGAACCCACCTGCTGACACAGATCCCGAAGATGCGGGACTCGGCCACGCCGTGGCACGAGTTCATCACGGGAGACGAGGAGCAGCGGCGCGCATCGAGGTTTCGCGATCAGAGCGAGGCCACCAGCCAGCTTCAGTCCCGCATGGGCGCAGCGCGTCTCGCCGACGCTTCCGAGCGCGCCGCGAAGGTGCAGTCGATCCTGGGAGACGTGAACGAGGCGACGCTCACAATCCCGGAAGTCGTGATCGAGCTGTTGGTGCTCGTGCGCGACTCCGTCGGCTGGGCAGCCGTGATCGATTTCGTCCAGACGCTGCCGGGCAGCACCCGCCAACTCCCCTTCGTGCAGGAGCAGCGGCTGCTCGCGCTTGCCGAAACTGGACAGCCAAAGGAAGCGATTGCCAGCCTCGAGACGCTGGTGGCGAACCACGGCGATTCGCCTGAACGCCAGGGTCTGATAGGCGGTCGGTACAAGCGTTTGTGGAAGGCGGCGCGCACATCCAGAGAGGCGGCGGGCGCCTTGACTCCGTCGGTGGATGAGCGCCAGTGGCTGAACAAGGCCATCGAGTGCTATTCACGTGGGATGGAACTCGACTTCAACGCCTACTACTGTTCGAGCAACCTGCCGTTGCTGCTGATCGCGCGGGGTCGTTCAGCGGATGTCGCGCGCGCTGCTGTGGTCGAGAACTTCGTGGTGGCCGCATGCACGCGTGCGCTTGCACGCGGTGAGCACGACGAGTGGCTGCGGCCGACACTGCTTGGTTCCGCGTTTCGTGCGCGGGATGTAGAGAAAGCGAATGACCTCGCCGATCGGATTGAAGAGGAGGGCGGGGCGGCCTGGAAGCTGAAGTCCACGCTCGCCGACTTGCGCACCGCGGTGCAGCAGGCCGAAGGCCATGCAAGCCGCGACGACCTCGCGGCAATCCTCGAGAGACTCGAGGCTCTCTAGGACGACCTGCGCTGGCGAGCTGGCGGCTACTTCGGCGTCTCCGCTCGAGGAAGGTCGTTCCAGAAGAGGATCGAGTTGAACACCATGGCGTGTTCGCCGAAGGTCTGCCAGCGATAGATCGGGTTGTTCGCAAACATCAAGACGTGGCCTTGGCCTGACGGAGCATCCACGATCATCGGACGGTTGCGAATCTGATCCGCTCCGCGCATCACGCCGCTCAGCACTGACGCGTCTCCGCCGACAAATCGGGCAATCACTTTAGGAGCCAGCGGCACGACCGGGGCGGGCGCATCATCATCGGACACTGGACCTGCCCGGAGCAGTGGACCGCCTGCGTATCGCACTGGAAGCGTTTTCTGCGTGTACCCGAACATCACGGGGTGTTCAGGCAGCAGCACCTCGGCCTGCACATACGGCCCCGGTGCGTAGAACCCGGGTTGCGCCGGCTGCGTGTCCACACCCTTCGCAATGCCAAATTCCGCGGGAAAGCCACTCGCGACACCAAGCGTCACGAGCACACCGCCCGCGTCCACGAACTTCTGGAACTCGAGAGCGCCCTCCAGTCCCATGCCTCCGCGCACATCGTCTGTCTCGGTGTAGTACCCGAACGATTTGAACTGTTCGCTCTTTAGGTACGGCAGTGGCTTCGACAGCTTGGGCTGCTCGAAGACGATACCCTTTCCGCCGTTGCCCTGGTGGGGCATCACGATGACGTCGTACTTCGCGCGCAGGTTTCCCTGCTTCACGTGATCCTTGTGGATCAGATCGAACGGGATCTCGAATCGGTCGAAGGC
>JBEBGB010000128.1:0-11152 GCA_040081675.1 Vicinamibacterales bacterium | reverse complement strand
CTCGACCCACTCCTGCACCTGGGCCTGCCTGGCTCGAATGCCGTTGACGTTCCAGGTGGCGATTTTCACGGGATTTGAAGAGGGCCGACTCCGATAGCCGACCCTGTCGGGGACTGGTGCCTTCTAGGACTTTGCGTGCGCAGCCTGCCGTTCAGCAGCCGGAATAGCCATGATGTCCGCGTGAGCCGCGACGTGTCCCTTCACGAGCGCTTCGGCCTTGGCCATCGCCTCGGCGTCGCCGTTGCGGTAGACGGCGTTGGCTTCGATCAGACTGCGCTGATTCGACGGAGTCGAGTCGACACTCTCGTAGATCGCCGCAACTGGGCATGCCGGCACACACGCGCCGCAGTCGATGCATTCCTCAGGATGGATATACAGCATCGTCGCCTGCGCGAACTCGGGCTCGTCCTTGCGTGGGTGGATACAGTCGACCGGGCACACATCGACGCAGGCGGTGTCCTTGGTGTCGATACAGGGGTCGGTGATGATGAACGGCATGCTCGCGAATCTCCGTCGAGGGTAACCGGCGCAGGGCCGTAAGACCGCGGCCCGCAACGGGGCCAGAACCGAAAAATTATACCTGCCCCTCAGCCCAGTGCCAAGAACATCATCGGACTCGGTGTGACGCGGTAGCCCATGGACTCGTAGAGCGACTGCCCGAACTCGCTGGCGTTGAGCGCAACCGAATGAATTTGCGCCTCCTGGCAGAAGCCGTGGACGGCGCTCATTATCTGTCTGGCGAGACCCCGCCCGCGGTGCTCCGGCTCGGTGTAGACGTTATAGACGAAGGCCAGCCGATTGCCTGGGTAGACCGGACCAGGAGGCCAGGGAATGATGGTGGCGCCGCCGCCCGCAACGATGGTGCGCGCCGCGCCCGGATCGGCGTCGTCGATCACCCAGGACACGTAGGTGCCGGACGGCATCATGTCGCCCAGCCACGTTCGATACTCAGTGATGAGTCGATCGGTGTTGACCTCTGGCGCCGACATGCGCCCCATATCCTCGAACATGCGAATGCGATGTCGAACCAGGGCGTCGATATCAGCCAGCGTTGCCCGTCGCAGGGAATAGCCCGCCATGTGAATCGAGGATTATACTCGGCAAATGGCCAACAGCTCGGAGCCGGCGACACCAGTGAGGCGCGGCCCAGAGCCGCCCGATCTCGCCGAAAAGGGCGGCAACAAGAACGGAAAGCCTCAGCGATCGAACGAACGGCTGTTCATGCAGCTGTTGGCGTTCGGCGATTGCCACGACTCGCACGCGCTGACCACGGCGCTCGAGGCCTCGGGTGTGACAGGCGTGTTGTACGAAGACGTCAACGATCCACAAGGTATCGGACTGTTGACCGTGACGCAGGATCCAAACCACTTCGTCGACGCTGTCCGTCGCCTGTTGAGTGTGGAACCATTTGCGTCGCTGACCCAGAAGCCCGAGTACACGATGCTCGGCCGAACCTATTCGATCGGGTACGAGCCGGATCTGCCTGAGGTGCTGTTGCATCGGCCACGTCGCACGGTGCTCAACAAGGACTGGCGTTGGGGCGTCTGGTATCCACTTCGTCGCAGCGGCCAGTTTTCCAATCTGCCTCTGGAAGAGCAGCGCGTCATTCTGGCCGAGCACGGAACGATCGGCATGTCGTTTGGCGCCGGCGACCTTGCGCACGACGTTCGTCTGGCCTGCCATGGCCTCGACAAGAACGACAACGATTTTGTCGTGGGCCTGATTGGCAAGGAACTCTTCCCGCTCTCGGCGATCGTCCAGGCGATGCGCAAGACGCAGCAAACCTCCCTGTATCTCGAGCGCCTCGGGCCGTTCTTCGTCGGACGTGCGATCTGGCAGAGTGCGCAGTAATCTAGTGTCCTGCGCACGACACTTTAGGACGTCTTCCGGGCGGGGCATCCCGCCTCGCTGCGTTGCTCATCGCTTACTTATGCCCAATAAGCTCGCTCTTCGCGCCTTGCGATCCGGGCGCCGCGCTCCGGAAGCCTTGTCCTAAACTGTCGTGCGCTGGACACTAGCGCGACAGGTCAGCCGTTGCGGCGAAGGTCGGCGGCTTGCGGTGGTGCGTCGCCTGTTCGTAGGCGTAGGCCAGCTTGATGAGCGTGGCCTCGCTCCAGGCCCGGCCGAAGAACGACAGCCCAACTGGCAGCTCGTGATCGAATCCCATTGGCACGGTGATGTGCGGATAGCCTGCGACCGCGGCGACCGTTGAAGGCCCCGGAGCGCTGGCCGTGCCGCCGTCGCCGTTGACGAGATCGATGAGCCAGGCAGGGCCTCCTGTCGGCGCGACGAGTGCGTCCAGCCGATTCCGGTTCATGACGCCGTCAATGCCCTCAGCGCCGGCCAGTCTGTGGTTTTTGGCCAGGGCGAGCGTATACGCCTGATCGGTGAGTGGACCCTTCGCGTTCGACCGTGACACGAGTTCCTGACCGAAGTACTTCAATTCGTCGGACGGGTGAGCGTTGTTGAATGCCAGGAGATCCGCCAGCGATCGCAGCGGCGCGCCGGCGCCCCACCAGGTGAAGAAACGCGGAATGTCGGCTTTGAACTCGTAGAGGAGCACTTCGAGTTCGGTGTCGTCGAACTGTCCCAAGGTGGGAATGACGGCGGGGTCCACGATGATGGCGCCTTGCTGCCGCATGACGGCGATGGACGCCTCTGCGAGCGCGTCGGCCGCAGGACTCGAGCCAAACAAGCGGTTGCGCACCACGCCGATTCGCGCGCCACGCAGGCCGTTCGCATCGAGAGCCGAGGTGTAGTCGGTCTGCACGCGCGCTCGGCTGAGCGTCGGCGGATCGGCAGGATCGGGTGCCGCGATTGCCGACAACAGCATCGCCGCATCAGCGACGCTGCGAGCCATGGGACCGGCCGTGTCCTGGCTGTGCGCAATGGGGACGATGCCTGTCCGACTCACGAGCCCGAGCGTCGGCTTGATGCCGACGATCCCGTTCACGCTGGCCGGCGAGACGATGGAGCCGTCGGTCTCGGTCCCGATCGCCACCGCGACGAGGTTCGCAGCCACGGCCACGGCACTGCCGGAACTGGAACCCGACGGGCTTCGATCGAGCGCGTAGGGATTGTGTGTTTGGCCGCCGCGCGCGCTCCAGCCGCTCGACGAGTGGGTCGAGCGGAAGTTCGCCCACTCGCTCAGGTTCGTTTTCCCGATCACCACGGCTCCGGCATCGCGCAGCGTCCGCACCAGGAACGCGTCCTGTGCAGCCGGCCGGTCGGCCAGTGCCAGCGAGCCAGCCGTCGTGTGCATCTTGTCGCCTGTCGCGATGTTGTCCTTGAGCGCGATGGCAATGCCGTGGAGCGGCCCCCGCAGGCGTCCGGCCTGGCGCTCGGCGTCCAGCCGGTCGGCGTCGACAAGTGCGTCGGGGTTCAACTCGATGAAACTTCTCAGCGCGGCGCCCGTCCGGTCGGTCGTCTGGATGCGCGCTTGATATTGCTCGACCAACATGCGCGAGGTGAGCGAGCCGTCAGACAAGCGTCGTTGCAACTCGGTGATGGTCACTTCGTCGAGCGACCCAGGTTGCGACGACGAGTTCGACCCACGCTGTGGTGGTGGCTGTGAGTGAAGAAGCGACGACGAGGCGGCAGCAAGTCCTGCGACGAGGAGGACCGCATAGAGCCTACGCACCCGCAAACGCCTCCTCACAGGTCTCAATCCTTCCAAGCCAGGCCATCAGCTGCTCACGATCGGCGAGATGCACGAGCAGCCAGTCTGTCATGCGAATCGCACCGAGCAGGGTGTCTTGGCTGAGCGAAACGCCCTGGTTCGCGCAGATTCGTGCGCACTCGACACGGAGCACCCCTGCCGCGGCGAACAACTCTGCGACGTGCGTGCGAATGCCACGAGCCTGATAAGGCGTCCACGAGGCGAAGGACTTCGACGCGAGGAAGCGAAGCACCAACCCCGCGTGATCCTGCCAGTGCGGAGCGACCCATGCGGCGTCCGCCGCGTCGAGATCGTCAGGCACGGTTGGAGGTGCAAGGGCCGCGGGCACCGTCGCGCACACCGACTCAAACGCCTCGGTTCGCAGAAATGCTCGGTACCGCTGCGCCAGTGAGTCCCCGAGGTTCCCGGTCAGGGCGCTTTGCATTCGTCCTGGCATTCCGTCCCCTTGGGAAGCGAGCGTTGCGGCCGTCCAGGCACGAAGTGGTCCGTATGCGGCGCTCCAGGCGCGCAGGCGCTCGGCTACGCCTGCGATCCTGGTCAGTGTCGACGACACGTCGCCGACTGGCGATCCCAGCGCGGCGACCAGAAACCGCTCCCACATGGAGAAGCTCTCGTAGTCGAAGAGCGCGTCTGGTCGGAGGAGTGGCGGCCACTCGCGTCGAGCGTCGAGGCCGTCGTAGGCGCGGTCTTGCGGAAATGCCGCAGGGCCCTCGACGATGGACAGCGGTCCGTCGCTCTCGACGAGCAGGGACGCTGCCGTTGGACAAAAGTGCGAGAGAGACACGAACGTGCCGCGCGCATCGACCAGGGAGCGCCTTGGAAAGTGGCGACACGATTCGGGCAATGCTGCCTCCCCGTGGTCGCGATGCACACGGCAACGGTGCGCCGAGCGGTCCAACTGCGGGCACGTGCCGTCGCTGGAGGGCGTCAGCCACTCGACGCCGAGGAGCGCCTGCCTCGCGGGTTCCACAGGAATGCTCCAACCCGCCGTGCAGCATGCGTTGCTGTGACGGCACGCGTAGCCGGCATGGATGTTCAGGGCGTAGACGTGGGCGCCGCTCACGTTCCGAATCATAGCGCGCGGCATCTTGGCAGGCCGCCCGCTCGTGCTCCGGTCGTCGTCGATGCTTTCAGAGCGCGCCACCTCCAGACGCGACAGTCTGAGCGACGAATGCTTCGATGTCGTTCGCAGGGCGTGCGCCGGACGTGCGGCCAACTTCGCGACCGTGTGAGAAGACAGCGAGTGTCGGAATCGATCGAATCGCGTACCGTTGACCGAGGTCGTTGAGGGCGTCAGTATTCACCTTGACCACGAGAAAGCGACCGTCCGCTCGTCGTGCCACCTTCTCGAGTTCAGGCGCCACCATCCGACAGGGACCACACCAGGGCGCCCAGTAGTCCACGACCACTGGAACAGCAGAGTGTGCGATGAGCTGGTCGAAGTCAGCACTATTGCCGACCTCGAGAGGGCCGGCTGCCGCGTCGACGGCCGTCTTGCATTGTCCGCACCGCACCGCGTGGCCGAGTTTTTCGAAAGCAATGCGATTGACCTGTCCGCACTGCGGACACGTTGCGAGCAGTCCTCGCTCGTCAATTCGGAGTGGTGCCGCCATGGATTGATCTTACGCTCGCGGCGGCAGGCCGGCAGGCGCGTGAGTGGTTCAATCCCGAGGTCGGCTTGGACGGTGGGTGGCGGCGGTTCTCGTAGGGGTCACCTTCTTGCCAGAGGCGGCTTTCACGGCGACCGGCGCGGCAATTCGATCGCCGAGCAGCGCCACGCTGAGCGCGTACGAGTGCGCGCAGTTGTACTGGAGCAGCGTGTCGTAGTTGCCGGACACCAGAAAGTGCCGCGTGCTTCCAGAGACGAGCGCCGTCTGGAGGTCGCTTTTTGGCAAGCGGCCGCCCCCGAGAGTCTTGACTCCGAGGCGCGTCCATTCGGCGACCGGTAACGACACGGTCATGTCACGAGTGGCCTGGCAGGACCCGGCTCGACGCTGCACCGAGGCTGCGATCGTGCGCGCCGCCTCCGCGGGAATCGAGACCTCGCGTCCCCACGACTGCCCGGGCGTCCACCCATGACCCTTGAGATAGTTCGCGATCGACGCAAACACATCGCCGGGGGTCGACCAGATATCGCGTCGACCATCCCCATCGAAGTCCTCGGCAAACTGGAGGTAGCTCGAGGGCATGAACTGCGGTTGTCCCATGGCTCCCGCCCACGAGCCCTTGAGCTCCGCGACCGGCACATCTCCGCGATCGAGGATGCGCAGCGCATCGAACAGCTCGCTCCGAAAGTACCGGCCGCGTCGGCCGTCGTACGCGAGTGTCGCGAGCGCGGCGATGGTCGGTCGCACGCCGCTGAATCGTCCAAAATTCGACTCGAGGCCCCAGATGCCGCCAACGATCGATGAAGGGACGCCGTAGGTCGTTGTAACTTTGTCGAGCGTGCTCTTGTATTTCGCCACCATCTGCCGACCCGTTCGTACTCGCTCGGGTGTCAGTTGGCGCGTCACATACGCCTCGAGCGACAGCACGGCTTCCGCCTGGCTGCGGTCGCGCTCGATGACCACGGGTACCGGCTCGGTGACGTCTGCGAGCGCTTGTTCTGTCACCTCGGGCCGAATGCCGCGCGACAGTGCCTCGGCGCGAACGCCGTCCAGCCACTCGGTGAACGACGGGCGCGAGTCGGTCTCCGTGGTCGTCGACGATGAAGACGGCACGGTCGCTGAAGACGTCGGTTGTTGCGGGCTGATTCCAGCGGTCGACGGCTGCTGGGCAAGCGCCGTCGTTGCGGCACACGCGACCAACACTGCGACCAGATGTTTCACAGTGAAAGTGTACACCTCCGACAGTGTGCGCGAACTCGTCCATCAAGACTCGGGCAGAGGCGCGTTCTTGCCCGTGCCAGAATCGTTACGATGCGCTCCTTTGACCTTATCGCCTTCGACGGCGACGACACCCTCTGGCACAACGAACGCAGCTTTCGTCACGGACGCGAGCGCTTTCGCGCCATCCTCGCCGATGCCGGCTTCGCGCTGAACGAGGACGAAGTCGAGCTCGCCGTTAATGATGTGGAGCTCCGCAACCTTTCGTTCTTCGGCTACGGCGTTGCGAGTTTCACGCTGTCGCTGATCGAAGCGGCCGTTGGGCTGACCGGCGGGCACATCGTGGGCCGCCACATCGACGACATTGTGAGCCTTGCGAAGCTGATGATCACGACCGAGATGGAGCTGCTGCCTTCGGTCAAGCCCACCCTGACCGCGTTGAGCCGGCGCTATCCGCTGATGCTCATCACCAAGGGCGACCTCTTGCATCAGCGGTCGAAGCTGGCCAGGTCGGGTCTCGAGCGGCACTTTCGTTTTGTCGAGGTCGTCAGTCACAAGACCCCGGAGGTGTACGCGACCATTCTCGAGCAGCGCAACGTTCGTCCTGCGCGATTCTTGATGGTAGGCAACTCGCTACGATCCGACATCCTGCCGGTCGTCAAGATCGGGGCGCGCGCCGTTCACATTCCGGCCGCGCTGACCTGGTCGCACGAGCATGCCGAGGCGTCGACGCACGCACGACGCCGTTTCTACGAACGCAAGAGCATGCGGCAACTGGCGCACTTCATCGAGAGTCTTGGACTCGAGGCGCAGCCGCCCGCCAGGCGACGAGCGACTGCACCGAAACGTGCTCGTTGAGGCAACTCTGGCCGGCCGACGCCTTGCGACTGAGGCCCGCGAGAACAAGACCTTGACGTTCAGCACTCGAGGTGACGTGCGAACCGGCCCTTAATGCGCGCCGGCCCGTGGCCCGCTGCTCGAGCGAGGACGCTTCATCAACAGCACGAGGGGAATGACGATGAAGAATACGAGGCCGAGCCATTGGAAGAGGCCGACGAACGACACCATCGACGCCTGACGCATGACCATGCCGGCCATGGCGGCGTACGCGCGGTTGGTTGCTGTGGCGAGATCCGAGCCCGACGCCATGAATGCGCCACGCATCTGCATGAAGAGCGACTGTGCAGCGACGCTCGTGTCCGTCACGTTGGCATTGAAGAGCACCTTGTTGGCCTGCGTCTGTCGCGCCAGCATCGTCGCGGTCACGGCAATGCCTACGCTGCCGCCGATGTTGCGCATCAGGCTGAACAGGCTCGTGGCGTATCCCATCTTTTCTCGTGGGATGGCGTCCATCGCGATGGTCGTCAGCGGCACGAAGAGCAGCGACATGCCCGCGCCCTGAATGACCTGCGGCCAGAAGATGTCCCAGTAACCCGCTTGCAAGTTGAGCAGCGAGAGCCACAGCATCGTGCCCCCACCGATGACCATGCCTGTCGTGAGCAGCTTGCGGGCGTCGAAGCGTCCGACCAGCAACCCGGTGATCGGCATCATGATGAATGATCCGATGCCGCGAGGCGCCATGGCGATGCCAGCCTGAATCGGAGGATAGCCAAGCAGCGTCTGCAACATGATCGGGAGCAGCACCATGCTGCCGTACATGACGAACCCGACGACGGTCATGAGAAAGACGCCGACCGCGTAGCTCCGCACCTTGAACACGCGAAGATCGACGATCGGTTCAGCCGTGGTGAGCTCGTGGACAATCAGCGCACCGAGGGATAGCGCACTGACTACGACCAGGGCCAGGATCATGTTCGAAGCGAGCCAGTCTTCCTGCTGCCCCTTGTCGAGCACAAATTGCAGCGCGCCGATGCCGACAGCCAGCATGCCGATGCCCCAGTAGTCGATCGAACGCTTGCCGGCTGCACGCAGATACGGCGGATCGAAGATGTAGAGCTTCGTCATCACGAGAGACGCGATGCCGACCGGAATGTTGATGTAGAACACCCACCGCCAGCTGTAGGTGTCGGTCAACCACCCGCCGAGTACCGGACCCAGAATGGGGGCGACGACGATGCCCAGGCCCCAGAACCCCATGGCCTTGCCGCGGTCTTGTGGCGAGAATGCCTCGAGCAGCACTGCCTGCGACAGCGGCTGCATGACGCCGCCGGTGGCGCCCTGGATGATGCGGAACACGATGAGCGACGCCAGGTTCGGTGCAAGGCCGCAGAGGAACGACGACGTGGTGAAGCCGATGACCGCCGCCATGATGAGGCGCTTGCGTCCAAAGGTGCTGGCGAGCCACCCGGTCATGGGCAGGATGATGGCGTTCGCGACCAGATAGGAGGTCAGCGCCCACGTCGCCTCGTCGATGGTGGCCGAGAGGCTGCCGGCAATGTGCGGCAGCGACACGTTGACGACCGTGGTGTCCAGCACCTCCATGAAGGTGGCGAACATCACCGACACCGCGATTAGCCAGGGATTGATGTGTCGTTCGGTCACTTCGCGATCACCGTCTAACGCGTATACACCGTCGGCGTGACCGACATACCTGGCCGCAGGGCGTGTTCGGGATCCTGACCACCTTCGAGAACGATCTTCACCGGCACACGCTGGATGACCTTGACGAAGTTGCCGGTCGCATTCTCAGGGGGGAGCAGGCTGAAACGCGCGCCCGTTGCAGCGGCGATGCTGTCCACCTTGCCCTGGAACCTCGTCCCACCGAAGGCGTCCACTTTGATCTCGACGCGCTGATTGGGACGCATCTCGCTCAACTGGGTTTCCTTGAAGTTGGCGGTGATCCAGACGTCGTCGCTTTGCACGAGCGCCATCAGTGGCTGCCCCATGGCAACGACCTGTCCTACATTGACGGCTTTGCGCGAGACGACGCCGCGCACCGGTGCCTTGATGGTCGCGTACTGCAGGCTCAACTCGGCCTGCGCAAGCGACGCCTTCGCCTGCTCGACTCGTGCCTGGGCCGACGCTGCGCGCGCACGCATGGCCGTGACTTGCTCGGGGCCCGTCTGGGCGGAGCGGAGTCCGGCCTGAGCCTGCTGCTCGCTTGCCCGCGCCTGCCCCTGCCGGCTCTCGGCGAGCCGGATGCCGGCTTCGGCTTCCGCTATCTGCGCACGTGCGGTGTCGGTTGCTGCCGCCTGGGCATCCGCCGCAGCAACAGTCGCGTCGTACTGCTGCTGTGACACTTCGTCTTTTGCGAGCAGACCCTTCAGACGTTCGACATCGCGCCGGCTGCGCGTCGCGTTGGCTTCGGTCTCGCGCAGACGCGACTGCGCCGCATTCAGGCGTGCGCGAGCCACCTCGACTTCCTTGCCCGCCGAATCGATCACGCTTCGTGCGTGGTCCACGGAGCCCTGCGCGGAAAGGACGCCGCTCTGCGTCGACGTGGAGGTGATCGGGACGTTGCTCTGCGCGGCGATCGCGGCGGCCTCGGCGTCCGCAAGTTCCGCCTTCGACTTGTCGATGGCGATCTGGTAGTCGCGTGGGTCGATCTCCACCAGCACCGCGCCGGCGTCCACGACCTGGTTGTCGTTGACGGCCACGCGAAGGACGGCTCCGCCGACACGCGCGGAAATTTGCGTCACGTGCGCATCCACTTGCGCATCGTCGGTTGTCTCGTGGCCCTGACTGCTCCACCACCAGTACCCCGCTCCGGCAATGAGCACGAGCACGACGCCCACGAGGATGCGAAAGCGTGACGAACTGGTGAAGGACGGGGTGTCGACTGCATCGGCCATTAGCGAGCGCCTCCGAGAAGCTGACGAACGAGTTCTTCCGTGGTGCCAAGGTCGCGTGACAACGTGGCCTTCGCACTTTGGAATGCGTAGAGTGCCGCGATGTAATGCTCGCTCGAGGCTGCAACGGCCTCCTGCGCTTGAACCACTTCAATGTTGCTGGTGACGCCCGCGGCGAAGCGGTCGCGTGCCTGCGTGAGTTGTTGCCCGGCGAGGTCGCGCGAACGGGTCGCGACCTTCAACTGTTCGCTGCTCGCGGTGAGCTCGAGAAACGTGGAGCGGACATCGAAGTCGATCGACGCCTTGAGATCCTCGACTTCGGATCGGCGCATCCGCAGATCGGCATCCGCCTGCATGAGTCGACCACGCGTACGTCCACCGTTGAAGATCGGGACATTGACGCTGCCTGCGAGTGAGTAGGTGCCTTTGGCGTCGCCTGGTGTGTTGCCGATAGCGCCGTAGTCCGCAGTGACTTTCACCGACGGCAACCACTCGCCGACGGCCGATCGACGGTCGGCCTCCGCGGCTTTCAGCCGCTCGACCGCAGCCAGATAATCCGGCCGGGTCTCGAGCGCGCCCTCGAGTGCCTGCTCGATGGTCATCGTCGGCACCGGCACGTCGGGAACGTCAGGGCTCAGCGTAAACGTCTGACCCGAGGGCAGTCCGATCACGCGCGCCAACTGCAGCTTCGTGATCTCGAACTCGTTCGTTGCGGCGGTCAGCCGCAGTTGCTCGGACCCGAGCTGCACCTCCGCACGCAACACTTCAATCCCAGCGACGATGCCGCTCTCTTTGAGCCGGGTGGCCTGGTCGAAGATTGTCTGGGCGGTTTGAACTTGTGCCTTCGCCGATTGGACGCGCGCATCCGAGGCGAGCGCCCTGACGTACAGATTGCCTGA
>JBEBGB010000681.1:0-2970 GCA_040081675.1 Vicinamibacterales bacterium | reverse complement strand
AAGGACGCGTCTGGAGCCGTGTTACCTGGCGTGACCGTCGAGGCGGCAAGTCCGGCCCTCATCGAGAAAGTGCGGAGCGTCGTGACCGACGGCGAGGGGCAGTACAAGATCGTTGACCTCCGCCCGGGTTCCTACACTGTGACGTTCACCCTTGCCGGATTCAGCACGTTCAAGCGCGAGGGGGTTGAACTGTCTGCCGGGTTCACCGCGACCATCAATGGAGACATGAAAGTCGGATCGTTGGAAGAGACGATCACGGTCTCCGGCCAGGCGCCGATGGTCGATACGCAGAATGTGACGCAGCAGAAAGTAATCACGATGGAGGTGCTGCAGTCGCTGCCCAATACCGGCACGAATTTCGCCTCGCTGACCCCGGGCGCCAGCCGGAACACCGACGTCGGCGGCAGCACGGGCGCCGACACCGGAGCGACCTTCGCGATTCATGGAGGGCGCGGTCAGGACACACGGCGCCTCATCGACGGCATGCGGTGGAACTCGATGGAGGTCGGGAATTCCGGCACCGGTTTCTACTTCGATCCGACGGGGGCCGAGGAAGTCTCGCTTCAACTGGGCGGCAACTCCGCTGAATTCGAACTGGGCGGCGTGCAGGTGAACCTGATCCCCAAGGCCGGTGGGAACACCTACCGAGGGTACCTCTTCGGCGCGGGGACGAACGAGAAGTTCAACTCGACCGCCGTGCCGGACGAGCTCAAGGCTCGAGGCCTTCCCACCATTGGCGCAGTGGACAAGGTGTACGAGGTGAGTGGATCGCTCGGCGGTCCGCTTCGAGAGAACAAGCTGTGGTTCTTCACCGCCAATCGGTGGTGGGGCAACTCGCAGTTCGTCCCCGGTCTCTACTACAACAAGAACTCCGCAGCCTGGACGTACGAGCCCGACCTCAGTCGTCCCGCGGTGAACGACAATTCGAACCGCCACAACAACGCGCGGTTCACGTGGCAGCCGGGACAGAAGCACCGCCTGAACCTCTCATGGGATCAGGAGGCGAACTGTGTGTGCCACTCCGGCCTGAACGGCAACTTCTCGCCGGAAGGCGTGCACCGCTGGAACTTCGGACCGCCGAACTACTTGCTGCAAGCCACCTGGTCGTTCCCGATGACGAGCCGGCTGCTCTTTGAAGCGGGCAACACATCACTCATCTTCGACTACCCGACTGTGCCGACCGAGGATCTTCCCCTCGGAGCCGCGCAGATCTCCGTGCTCGAACAGACCGGCTATACGGTGAACGGCGTAACCGTGCCCGGTGGGTTCAGGTATCGCTCGTCGGCGGGCGGCTGGCGTTACGGGCACAAGATTTCGAAGCAGTCGAATCAGAAATTCGGCATGTCGTACGTCACCGGATCGCACGCGCTCAAGATCGGCATGCAGGTCATGGAGGGCTGGCGCCATTTCTACCAGGAGCCCAACGGGAGCATGGACTACACGTTCTCGAACGGCGTGCCGCTGACCCTCACGCAGTACGCGACGCCGCTCCTCGACGAGGAGCGCCTCAAGGCGAGCATGGGCCTGTACGTTCAGGATCAGTGGACCATCAAGCGCCTGACGCTGAACCTGGGGCTGCGCTTCGACTATCTGAATGCCGCCGCGCCCGGGACGAATCTGCCGGCCGGTGCGTTCGTGCCCGCACGGCAGTTCGCCGAGGTGCCCTGCCTGCCATGCTGGAAGGACATCAACCCGCGGATCGGCGCGGCCTACGATCTCTTCGGCAGCGGCAAGACGGCGATCAAGTTCAATATCGGACGGTACGTCGGCGGCGAGGCCGTGGATATCGCGAGCGCGAACCATCCGGTGAACTCGTCGGTGGCCTCGACCACCCGCACCTGGGGCGACGCGAACAAGAACTACATTCCGGATTGCGATCTGACAAGTCCAACGGCAAACGGGGAGTGCGGCAACATCGACAACTTGAACTTCGGGCGCAACAACCCGAATGCGTACCGCTACGACCCCGACGTGCTGAACGGCTTCGGCAAGCGGAACTACAACTGGCAGGCGCAGGCCGTCGTGCAGCACGAGCTGATGTCGAACGTCGGCATCAACTTCGGCTACTTCCGCACCTGGTATGGCAACTTCCGCGTGACCGCCAACCGGGCGCTGACGCCGGCCGACTTCGACAGCTACTGCATCACCGCGCCGACCGACTCACGATTCTCGGTGAACAGCGGGAGCCAGATCTGCGGGCTCTTTGACGTGAAGCCGTCGAAATTCGGCCTGAGCCAGCAGGTCGTCGAGTTGGCCTCGAACTACGGCGACTACACCGAGGTCTACAGCGGGTTCGACCTCACCATGACGGCGCGCATCAAGAAGGCCTACGTCACCGCCGGCATGAACACGGGCCGGACCGAGGTTGACTACTGCGGCGTCGTGACGGCCAATCCCCAAGTTCTGCCGGTGGTGGCGACGACGGCCACGGCAGGCGTGGCAGCGTTCACCCAGCCTCGAAACCCGACGTTCTGCGACACGGTCACCCCGTGGAGCGCGCAAACGCAGGTGAAGGCCGCAGCCGTCTATGCATTCCCCTTCGACATTCAGGCGAGCGCATCGTTCCAGCACTTCCCCGGCTTCACCCAGTCGGCGAACATTCTGGCCAACAACGCCCTGATCTCACCGTCGCTCGGACGGAACCTCTCGGCGGGTGCCAGTGCGACGCAGGTCATCGACATCGTGCCGGCGCAGCGGCAGTTCGAAGACAGTTCGAACCAGACCGACCTCCGGTTCATCAAGGCCATCAAGCTGGGCGGGACTCGAAAACTTCAGGGCATCTTCGACATCTACAACGCGTTCAACGCTCGACCCGTACTGGCGTTGACGACGCGATACTCCGGGACGACCGGTGGCGCGTGGCTGCGACCGACCAACACGTTGGTGGGGCGGCTCCTCAAATTCGCCGTGCAGTTCGACTTCTAGTTCCGTACGCCCCGCCGCGTCACCGGGCCAATCGTGACCCGGACG
>JBEBGB010000680.1:0-2978 GCA_040081675.1 Vicinamibacterales bacterium | reverse complement strand
GACTTTGCCGACTACTGGAATCAACTGACGCCCGAAAACGAGGGCAAGTGGGCGTCGGTCGAAGCGACGCGCGACCAGATGGATTGGACGAGTCTCGACGCCCAGGCGAAGTACGCGAGAGACCACGGCTTCCCGTTCAAAGAGCACACGTTCGTCTGGGGCCGCCAATCGCCGACGTGGCTCGCCGGCCTGTCCAGGAAGGAGCAGGCCGCGGAAGTCGAAGAGTGGATGCGGCTGTTCTGCGAGCGCTATCCCGACACGCAACTCATCGACGTGGTGAATGAACCTGACCACGCGACACCGGACTTCATCGACGCCCTGGGTGGCGCAGGCGGCAGCGGCCACGACTGGGTGCTGTGGGCGTTCAAGACGGCACGCAAGCACTGTCCCAACTCGCGCTTGATCCTGAACGACTACGACGTGCTGCGGTTCGACACGGACAAGTTCATCGAGATCGCCAACAAAGTGAAACGTGCGCGTCTGCTCGACGCCATTGGAGCCCAGGCTCACGACCTGGAGACGCAGGATCTGTCGGACCTGAAGGCCAACCTCCTGAAGCTCACCAAGCTTGGCGTGCCCATCTACATCTCCGAGTACGACATCGACGAAGAAGACGACGCGAAGCAGAAGGAGATCATGGAGCAACAGTTCCCGATCTTCTGGGAGACGCCTCAGGTCGCGGGAATCACATTGTGGGGCTACGTCTACGGCGCCACGTGGAAGCCCCGCGCGGGTCTCATCCGAGACGACGCACCTCGACCGGCGTTGGTCTGGTTGATGGACTACCTGCACCGCTAGACACCTTCACCGCCCTGACAGGTCTTTGCGGAGTTGTCAGCCAGAGTGCACCGCCCGCGAGGCCCGGGTGCATAATTCGCTTTCACTCACACGATCAGGAGATGACGATGAAGTTCATGATTCAGGCGTCGTATACAGCCGAAGGCGCACGCGGGTTACTCAAGGACGGCGGAAGTGCCAGGCGCGCCGTCGTGCAGAAGATGGTCGAAGGAGCTGGCGGTACTCTCGAGAGCTTCTACTACGCCTACGGCAATCACGACGTGGTTGCCATCAGCGATATGCCGGATACAGCCAGCGCGCTCGCCCTCAGCCTGGCGGTCAATGCGTCTGGCGCAGTGCGTCTGTCCACGACTCCGCTGATCACACCCGAAGAAATCGACGCCGCCAGCAAGCAGTCGATGACCTATCGCGCGCCAGGCGCGTAGGCGGAGTCGACCTTCAAGACACGGGCACGAGACACGTCTGGCTCGTGGCTCCACCAGAAGCACAAGCCCGGCTTTCGTCGAACCTCTCGGCGGAGCCGGGCTTTTGCACGAGCACAATCCTCGATGCCACGTTGTATCCTTTTGTGTTTGCCTTATCCATCACAAGGGACGTCATGAGCTCACGCACACACAAGATCGCGATTCTTGCTGGCGACGGCATCGGCAAGGAAGTCGTTCCCGCCGGACTCGCCGCCATTGAAGCCGCCACCAGGAACAGCGGCATCACCATCGAATGGACCACCCTGCCCTGGGGATGCGACTACTACCTCGAGAAGGGCCGGATGATGGACGAGGACGGCTTCGAGCGCGCCGCGAAGTTCGATGCCATTTACCTCGGCGCTATCGGCTCGCCGAAGGTGCCGGACCATATCGCGGTGTGGGATCTGCTGCTGCCGCTTCGTCAGCGCTTCCAGCAATACGTGAATCTGCGGCCGATGAAGCTGATGCCCGGGCTCATCTCGCCGCTGGCGAACCGCACGTCGGCCGATATCGACATGGTCTGCGTGCGCGAGAACTCCGAAGGCGAGTACTCAGGCGTGGGCGGCCGCGTCCACGTGGGCACTGGCCACGAGGTGGCCATTCAGACCGGCGTCTTCACGCGCACCGGCATCGAGCGCATCGTCCGCTACGGGTTCGAGGTGGCGTCGAAGCGACCGCGCAAGATGCTGGCGAGCGCGACGAAGAGCAACGCGCTGCGGCACGCGATGGTGATGTGGGACGAAGTCGCCGACATCGTCGCGAAGGATTATCCGCAGGTCGAGTACCGCAAGTACCACGTCGACGCCATCGCCGCACGAATGGTGACCAACCCGGCGTCGCTCGACGTCATCGTCTGCTCGAATCTGTTTGGCGACATTCTCACCGATATCGGATCGGCCATCTCGGGCAGCCTCGGCATTGCGCCCGGCGCGAATATCAATCCGGAACGGACCTTCCCGTCCATGTTCGAACCCATTCACGGCTCGGCACCCGACATCGCGGGCAAGGGTATCGCGAATCCTATTGGTGCGATCTGGGCGGCAGCGCAGATGTTCGACCACCTCGGTCATCGCGATGTGCATGACAAGATTCTCGGGGCTGTCGAACGAGTCCTGGCAACGGGAACCAGACGTACGCCGGACTTGGGCGGCAAGGCAACAACAGCGGAGTTGTCGGCGGCAATCGTCAGCGAGATCTAACAATGCCGGCCCGCAGCCGCGTCCTTGTGTTGCTTCTGGTCGCCTTGCCTCTTGCCGCGTCTGCGCTACTGGCGCAGGCTCCGCTCGAACCCGCTGCGATCGCGCTTCGAACTCACGAGGCGCTTCTCGCGCTGGACCGCTATCTGGAAACGTGGAATTCGCGAGACCCTGCGCTCTGGGCCACTTCGCTGCACTATCCGCACGTGCGGCCCGGAGCGGGGCCGTTCGAGGTCAGCCAGACGGCGGCTGAATATGCGGCCGGCGTCAACTTCGCGCAGACCATCAGCACCGGCTGGCACCACAGCGAGTGGGTGTCGCGCAGCGTGTTGCAGGTCGGTCCGGCGAAAGTGCACGTGGCTGGCAGTTGGCAGCGCTATACGGCCGAGGGACGCCCGCAAGCGGTCAGTGCCATTACCTACATCGTGACCAACGTGAACAACCGCTGGGGCATCCAGGCGAGGTTCGCGGCCGGCACGGGCGTGGTCGATGCGCAGGCCGCCGCGCGAAACGCGAGTGC
>JBEBGB010000679.1:0-2981 GCA_040081675.1 Vicinamibacterales bacterium | reverse complement strand
GTGATCGACGCCAAGCTTCTCCTGGTAGAGCTCATCGATGATGACGTTGTCCGATTCCTTCAACGCGTCCTCGGTGCCGCTGGCCAGATTCCACGGTCCACCAAGCCTTTGATCCGGATCGAAGCCGACCACCTGCACGCTTTCCTGGCGGCCGTCGGGCCTTTTCCACTGCGAGAAACGCGCGATGTACTTCGAGGCCTGGGCCACGCCTGGCGTGGCCAGCACTGTGTAAACCTTCCGCTCCGAGAAGGGCACGCCGACCTCGACGTAGCCGACGCGTGCCGACGCGATCCACAGGTCGGCCTGCGACTCGTCGATCAGACCTGATGTCGTGGTCGTGAACCCGACAAACAGCCCGAGTTCCACGACGATCAGCACGACCGCGAAGACGATGCCTGTCAGGGTGACGCTGAGGCGCACTTTGTCGTGCACCAGATTGCGCCAGGCGAGGTTGGACATCGGGACTTTCACTGGCATGATGTTGACATTGTAATAAGACGTAACAGTGTTAAGTACGGTTCAAAAAAAATCACCGGCGACGGCGGAGACGCAGCCCTTCGATTGCCGTGTCGACGACCGAGTCGACCACCGCCTTCTGATCACCCCACGCAAAGTTGGGCATCTGAATGAGCAGCGCCGTCACTCCGTGCAAGGCGGCCCAGAGGGCTCGGGCGGTGACGTCGGCGTCGACCGGTCTGAACGTGCGGGCCTCGACGCATGCCATCACACAGGCGCGCATGATCCCGAGCGCGTGCATGCCGTGCGAGTCTGGGTTGTTGTACCGCTCGATGTCCTCAGGCAACTGGTCCAGCGGAACCGCGACGAATGTCGCGAGGTAGTGTTGAGGATGGCGCAGCCCAAAGGCGACGTAGCGGTGCATGCCGTGCCGGAGCCGTTCGACCGGGTCCTTGAACTCGGTTTCGAGCGTTACGAGCTCGCTCACAAGTCGACCGAACGTTTCTTCGCAGACCTGGAAGACGAGGTCACGCTTGTCTTCGAAGTGCAGGTAGATGGCGGTCGGTGAGTACTCGATGCGCTCCGCGACTTTGCGCATCGAGAGCTGTTCGTAGCCTTCGCGCGCAAGGATGTCGCGCGCGGCATCGATGATCTCCTGACGCAGTTGGGCCTTCTGACGAGCGCGTCTCGACTGGATGGTCATCGTCCTGTCACGGCCAGAGCAGGTTCGACGCATCGCGCCACCTGGCGTGGATGCGCTTGCCGACCGCACTTCGGCGCGTGATCTGTTCGCGCGCCGCAACGGTGCGGAACACGTCGGTGATGTGCTGACGCCACCAGTCGTCCACGCGCCGGCCGCTCTCGGCGGCGCGGCTGTACGCGGTTGCGAGCGACTCGAGGCAGGATGCGTCGCCGACTGCGGCAACAGCGCCGAGGAACTCGACGGGAAGGGGCTCTTTCGATGACTCGAGCGACTCCTTCAAATCGTAGAGCGCGAGCCGGCTCCCGCGCTGGGCCAGCGCCGCGTGCGCCGACGCGCGCAGGGCTGTCCACTCGGTCCGCGCCGGACCGGATTCGGCGCCCTCGCGAAAGCGGACCCTTTCGACGAGTTGCTGCAAGACGGCAAGCGGCGCATGAGCGCCAACTTCCGAAATCGCGAGGCGCAGAACACCCGGCGCATCCGGCAGGGTTCCCTCGGCGGCTTCCTTGAGCACGTAGCCCGGGTCTGCGGCTGCCGCGGGCCCGAGTCCGGCCGCCATGGCGACGGCTTGATCCGGGTCGGAGCCGAGAGCCGCGAGGAGCGGCTGAATCGTGTGGGTGCCGACCTCGCGGGCGGCCCGTATTGCGGCGAGCCGAACCGTCCGGTCGCGCGAACGGTCCAATGCGACGGCCGTGAGGCGATCAAGCGCTTCCACACCGCGCGTCGAACCGAGGAAGGTCTGGAGCACGCCAATGGCGGCGACGGCGATGGCCGGTTCCGCGGCATCCAGCGTCGCAAGGGCGGGCTCCAACGCGCGCAAATCGCCGATACCCTCGAGTGCGTGCAGGGCAGCCACGCGGGTGTCCGTGCCCGCCTCCTGACTTGTTACCAAGGCAATCAAGCGCGAGGTGGCGCGTTCGCCAATGATCGTCAGCCTGGCGACCGCACCGTCGCGAGTCAGTGCATGCGGTGAGGCCAGGTCCGCGATGAGCGCATCGACCTGCTTGCCGGAGGAAGCCCTGATGACCACGGCGCGATTCTAAACAAAAAGAGGCGAGCCTGACGGCCTTCACCGTTGCCCCAGTAGATGCGGAGCGGGCGAAGGCGGGAGGCCCGCCTCTGGGGGTCCGTCGAACGAGGCGCAGAGACCCGTTGTCTCTGCACCTCGCGTTTGGCTTACTGCACCTTCACGACGAGTGCGGCGCGTCGATTCAGGCGCCGAGTCTCTTCGCGGGCGTTGTCGAACTTCGGCGTCTCTTCGCCGTAGCTGCGAGTTTCGAGTCGGTTCGCTCCAACGCCTCGAGACGAGAGGTAGTCGACTACGCTGCGAGCACGTCGCTCGCCAAGTGCGAGGTTGTACTCGGCCGTTCCGATGTTGCAGGTGTGACCCTCGATGACGAGATTCTTGGTCGGGTTCGCCTGCAGTTTTGCGACGGCATCGTCCAGCAACCGCATCGCGTCGGGTCGAAGCGATGAGCGGTCGAAGTCGAAGTACACGTCCTCGAAGGTCAGCTCGACGATCGGCGCGGGCCGAACCACTTGAATGGTGGTGTTCGCCGACGCCGTCCCGCCCTTGCCGTCGTTCACAGTGACCGTGGCCTGCACCGGCCCCTCTTGATTTGGCGCCGTCCAGATCGTCTGCCGATCGGATGGATTTTGCAGGGTGCCCGATGGAACGGTCCATCGATAGGTCAACGTGTCGCCGTCTGGGTCTTGTGCCACGGCGGTGACCGTCGCCGTCTTGCCAACCTCAATCGTGCATGGCTCGCAGCGAGCCTGCACTGTCGGCGGACGATTCTGCGGGGCGACCGGCGGTGGCGGTGGT
>JBEBGB010000678.1:0-2983 GCA_040081675.1 Vicinamibacterales bacterium | reverse complement strand
GATTTCCGGCGTGAGATCGTTGGCATCGTCGAGCGACACGCCCTGCCGCGAGAACGCGGGCGGCTTGGTCGGAAACGGCTGCGTCGGCCACGGCCGTTCCCCGGGCACGTCGCTATCGGTTGACACGGGCCGCTCGACGATGGGCCAGACGGGCTCGCCGGTGACGCGATCGAACACGTACGTGAAGCCCTGCTTGGTGACTTGCGCAACGGCGTCTATGCGCCTGCCGTCGACAGTAATCGTCACGAGATTGGGGCTCGCCGGATTGTCGAAGTCCCACAGCCCGTGATGAACGAGCTGATACGACCACCGCCGCTGTCCCGTCGTGATGTCGAGGCAAACGATCGATTCGGCCGGCTCGTTCTTTCCCAGTCGTCGGCCACCGTAGTAGTCGTTGCCCGGTGTGCTCGTTCCGAAGTAGAGCAGGCCGCGTGTGTCGTCCACGGCCATCGGTCCCCAGACGTTCGCGTGTCCCGTGAACCGCCACGCGCCTTCCTCCCAGGTGTCGGCGCCGAAGTCGGTCGCTGACTGAGGTATCGCGTTCCAAACCCAGAGACGCTTGCCCGAGCGTGCGTCGAAGCCCTGCACGATGCCAGGCGGCTCGTTCGACATCTGATACCGATCCGGAATCGCGCCACCAATCGCGACGATATCGCGGTAGACGACAGGCGGCGAGCCGCCGTGGTTGACATGGCGGATGTCGGAGATCGGTCGCGGGTAACCATCGGTCAGCGAGACAACGCCGCGAATGCCGAACGACTCGACGGGCTTGCCGGTCCGGGCATCGAGGCTGAACAGCTGGTTGCGAGTGTTCAGCATCACCCGCAGCGCGTTGCCGTTCTGGCTGTCGCGCCACAGCGCCGGGGCGCGATGCTTGAAACCAGTGCCCGGGATCCCGCCGAGCTTCACGGCACCGCTCTCGAAGCGCCAGAGCTCCTTACCAGTGTTCGCGTCGAGTGCCGCCGCGTTGTTGTACGGCGTTGTGACGTACAGCACGTCATCCACCATGAGCGGCTGGTTCTCGAACCGGAACGGCACCGTGCCGTACTCAGAGAGCGGCTTCTCGCCGTGCGCCCACTGCCACGCGACGCCGAGACGCTGCACGTTCTGCGCGGTAATGTCGTTGGCGGGCGAGTATTTGCTGCTCGCGGCGTCGCCTCCGTACACGGGCCACTCAATCGGTCGCGATTGGCCGAACGTGTGTGCGATCAGGGCGACGGCGATCAGGCTGCCCGCGGTGAGCATTCGAGACATCATCACGACCCTCCACATCGGCGCGGTTGCGAGATGAGGCTCAGCCACGAAGCACGATGGTCGACTCGAGCACGATCTGGTCGCCGCGACACCCGCTTCGCGTCACGGCTTCGCATACGTGTACTCCAGAATCGAGCCCGGGTTCATGAGCTTGTCGGTGCGGCGCGGCGTGTCGTCCTGCGTGCTGCCGTGATCGTCCGTGCTCAGGAAGATTCGGCGTCCGTCCGGACTGAGCGCGAGGTCGCGGATGCGGTTGGTTGATTTGAAGTACTGAAGGGGCGGGCCCACAACGCTTCGGCCGTCTCGCTCCAGCTTCAATCTGAAGACAGAGCCCGAACGCATGCTCGCCACCAGAATCGAATTCGCCCAGCCCGGAATCGCCTGCGACGTGTAGAGATCGGCGCCGCCAGGCGCGATGGTCGCCGAGCCGTTCTTCGCAAAGTCGTAGTCCGGCGGCACGGTGAAGAAGGTGGCCAGCGGCGCCATGAAGTCCTGCTGGAACTCGGACTCGCGATGCTTTGGCACAGACGCTGGAACATCGAGGTTGTTGAACTGCAGCGATTGACACGGCTCTGGCGACGCTGCCGACCAGTTCGAGTACACATACCCGCGGTCGTCCTTGAAGCCAGCCACGTTCGGCCACCCGTAGTTCTTCCCTGCCTGGATCAGATTCACTTCGTCATCAGAGCTGGGTCCGTGTTCGGAGGAGTACAGAAGGCCTGTTGGACCGAACACGAACCCCTGCGGGTTGCGGTGACCGTACGTGTAGATGTGACTGCGGACGCCGTTGAACACGGGGTTGTCGGCAGGAATCGACCCGTCGAGATTCAGTCGAAGGAACTTGCCTTGATAGGTCGACCAGTCGCGCGCCTGGACGTCGGCGGCCGTCGGCAGATCCTGTGAGCGAGTCGGACGACAGGCGTTCGCCAGCCAGTTCGCGCCCTCGTCGCCGCGCGAGAGGTACAGCTTGCCGTCTGGACCGAACACGAGCCGGCCACCGCCGTGGTCGTCGTGCGCGGGCAATTTGTCGAGCACTGTCACCGGCGTCACCAGCACGTGACGCGACGCGTCGTACGTGTAGCGGCGCACACGAAGCTTGCGCGCAACGCCAGAACCTGGGTCGCTGTCATAGACGTACGCGAGGTACACGAAGTCGTTCCCTCGTCCCTTCAGCAACTCGGGATGGAGCGCCATGCCGAGGAGGCCATCCTGATCGACCGCCGTGTAGGCATCGTCCAGCGTGAGAGCGACCTGTTTCGAGCCGTCCACCGGGTTGATGCGAGTCACCCGGAACGCCGTGCGCTCGGTGACCCACAAGACGTTGTCCGGGCCCCACGTCACTTCCCACGGGTTGCCCAGGCCTGTCGCCACGACGCGAAGCGTGAACGGTTCAGTGCCCTTGGTCTGCTGGTCGCGCGGGTTCTGCGCGTGCAGAAGAACCGCAGCCGCCAACAGCATCTGCGGGACGACGAACGCGAGACGGTGGGGATGAGGCATGCAGGGCGCATGATGACGAGGGGTGCGGGTCGTGTCAATTGCGAGCCGCCAGCTTGGAGTAGCCAACCTGGACTCGCAGATCGCGAACCCATTGGGAGCTGATTGCCTGAACGTGCGGACCGTTCAGGCGGCCCACTCCCATCGGTGGGTTGAGACGAGGACCTGTGACAGGCGTTCGCCTTGCGGGCTCGTGCTCCCTGCGCCACACTTGGTCTGCCGTGATGTACCGGTT
>JBEBGB010000677.1:0-2984 GCA_040081675.1 Vicinamibacterales bacterium | reverse complement strand
GTGCCGGCGTCCCTCCCGAAGCGCGCGAAGCCGAACGCGACAACTGACTTCGCGTCCTGCAAGTGGCCCCATCCGCCTGCGTTCTTGTTGCGGGCGCCGGCGGACGTTTCCATCGCCCGGCGCTGATTGGCTGGCCCCGACTCAACCTTCCAGTTCGCAGGTCCAGACGCCGTGGCGGTCTGCGTGAGCACGATGGTGTCGGTTGCAGCGCGAAACACGCCGTACGTGCCGCTATCGGTGCCGAAGTCCCACAACACCGGAAAGCCACTGAATGCGTACGGTCGCTCAATGGCAATGTCGCGCAGTCGACGCGTGCGGTCGATGACTGTCGCGATGGTCTTCAGCCATGTCTTGCTGTTTGGCATCTCCAGGTGCAGTTCGACAGGGATGCTCACCGTCTGATCCACAGGAATCGTCGCCGTGTATTTCAACTCGACGAGCAGGGGACCACCCTTCACAATTTCGAGATTTCCGCCTTGCGCCTTCGACAGGTCGAGACGTATGCCGTTGGCATCGGTGATGGTCAGGCCGTTGGTGCCTGAGCCAATGCCTTCGCCACGGTAGGACGCCGACGCCAGCAGCGGACTGCCGCTCTTCGAGAACTTCAGGTTACCGACCACGATGGCATCGGGTTGGTCGACAACCGAGAGTCCGCGTGTTGCCGGTGCACTTGATGTCACGCCAGGACCGAACTGCAGTTCGTAGCGCCGATCCTCTTCAGGGTCGAGCGTGGCGTTGAGGTCGACATCCAGCGTCTGGACCGAACCGTCGTCCCACGATGCCCGCGCCGTGAACTGGGCTGGAACTTCGGCGCTGTTGGTCATGATGCGCGCATGAGACACGTCGGACAGCGCGCCTTTCGGCATTTGAAACGCAACGCTTGCTGGATATTCCGTGCGACGAATGCCGGCCGTTTCACGCAGGTGGAAAACGCGGGTTGTCGAGCCTTGCTGAGCAGACACGCTCGCTGGAATCGCGGAATACATGCACGCGATGAACGTGACTGTGAGTGCCAGGAACGTGCGCACGCTCAGTGACTGGCCGGTCGACCTGCCGTGAATTGGGGACATCGGCCGGATCATACAACGCGAGGTGAACCGGCGGTTCCAATCTGGTGTCGCCACGTGCGACATCGATTCGAGAAGCGCACCAGTCACGAGCTCGATGCGCTCGAAGACTCGTGTCAGCGGCGCGCGGTTCCGTGCTTGAGTTCCTCGAGCAGCGCCTCGAGCATCTTGGTCCACGCCTTGTGCGCTGGTGAGGTCCGGCGTTTCTCCTCGAGGCCCATCTCGCCGTACGTCTGTTCAGAACCGTCCGGGATGAAGATCTGATCCCAGTTGAACGAGAACGCGCCGCGGGCGCGCTCTGAGACCGTTCCGCGCGTCTCGCCAGAGAAGAGGTGCACGATGCGGCCGTCACAGTAGCCCAGCACCGACCGGGCCGTGGCCGCGCGCGAATCCTCTGGACGCAGGAACTCGCACATGCGTTCGCCAACCGCGTTCCAGATGATCTGGCCAAGTCCGCCGGGCAGGCCCGGCAGCGCGTCCATGAACAGCCCGCTGTGTTCGACGACGCAGGGAAGGCCGACGTCGCTGTAGGCGCCGAGGGCCTTGTGGGTGACGATGGTGTCGATGTCGCGATCGAGGATCTCGGAGAGATTCCCCTCGAGGACGGCGATCTCCACGGAGGTCGACTCCGGCGCCGACGCCAGAAAGTCAGCGAGCTCCTTCTGCTTCGAGTCGCTGCTCGTAACGAAATAGACCTTCACAGCAACGACTCCAGAAAGGTGGCCACGCTGGACGCCTTGTTGAGCGGATCGAGTTCGATGACCGACACGTCCCACTGCGCCAGCAGCGTCCGTTGCACCTCGCCCGCACTGAACGTCGCCAGATACGCGCTTGGCATCCGGTTCACATCGCGCTTCAGTTGCGAGCGCAGCTTGTGGAGCTTGTACAGCATGTACCGGATGTTGATGTCGTTCAGGCTGTAGCCGACAAACAGCAGGCACTTGCCGAGCATGTCCGCCCGCAGCTTGATGTCCATCGCCGACTCGAACTGCAGACGATCGAAGTAGTTCGACTCGGTCAGCACCAGACTCGCATCATCGTCGAAGGTGCCGTGAAACTTCACGATCTGTGTTGCATCTGGCGGCACATCGGCAATGTCGTCGATGCTCGCGATCGTGTGGCTCGGCACGCCGCGCAGAGCGAAGGCCCGCTCGATGATGCGGTCGTAGTTCGTGGTGTAGATGATGCCGCCGTGCATGTCGACGAGCGCGCTGTGTGCCCGCGACGCCCGAATCGCTTCGTCCGACGGGTTGAACATGCGGTCCATCTCACTTCGAAGGGGACCGATGCTGCCTTTCACGGCGACGTAGTACTCGGCCAGTTGATAGGTGTTGCCCGTCAGCCGAAAGACGCGGGGATCGTAGCCAAGATGCCCGGCGACGATGTCGAGCAGTTGAGACCAGGAAGGCAGGCCCAGGGGAACCGAGAGCCCCGCACCAATGAACGGAATGAGGTGACCACTGCGTCGAATGTCGCGAAGAGTGGTGGACTCGTGCGTCGGCGACGTCGTCATTCGTCGCAATACTACCGTAGGCAGTGCAGAACTGTAGAGTCGGTCGGGACGAAGTATGGCAGGCCCGGCAGGCAAGGCGGGCAGGGCGGGCAAGGCAGGCAAGGCAGGCAAGGCAGGTAGGGCAGGCACTCCGGCAAGCTTCAACTGCGGATTCTGGCGCTCGAGCATTCGCTGCAGCATGCACACCGTTGGCTGCAGGCAGGTCCGGCTTTTGGCGTGCTGACGATTCGGAGGCCCAAAGCCGCACTATGCTTTCGTCAAGGCGCGTTCGTCACGCGCGCGCGTCGCGACATGGTGTCGCGGGCGCGGAGCCTGGGTTCAGGGAGACGTCACATGAAGTCATTCCGTTCTGCTATTGGAGCCGTTGCGACCGTCGCGTTGTTCCTCGGCGGGTCTGCGCTGCT
>JBEBGB010000676.1:0-2989 GCA_040081675.1 Vicinamibacterales bacterium | reverse complement strand
GGATGGTTCTGGACGGTTCTGGAGGCTGGATGGCACTGCGGACAGGAACTCGAACACTAGCGAGGCTGGCAACAAGGCTCCTGGCGACACTCGCGTGCGTGGCGACGATGGCTGCGGCGGCGTGTGGCGGAAGTGGAACCAGCAGCGACACGAGTCCAAAACCGGCCGTCCGCGAGCAGAAGCCGTTGCCCGAAGAGCCGCGGGTCGATCGGACGCCGGAGATCGGCACCTACGGAGGCCGCTTCATCCTCGGTGAGACAACCGGTCCGAAGACCTTCAACGCGATGATGGCGAACGAAACCTCGTCCACCGACATCACGGGTCTCCAGTACGCCTCGCTTGCAGACTTCGACAACGAGACACAGGAAGATTCGCCGAGCCTGGCCAAGAGCTGGGAACTTGGCGCCGATGGCCTGACCTGGACGTTTCACCTTCGCAAGGGTGCAGCGTTCTCGGACGGTCACCCGATGACCTCAGCGGATGTTCTCTTCAGCTTCCAGGTCGCGTACGACGACACGCTCCACCCGTCGGTGCAGGACCTTCTCGTGACCGGCGGCAAGAAGTGGGACGTCAGCGCGCCAGACGACTACACGTTCGTGATCAAGCTGCCAATGCCCAACGCCATGGTGGTGCCGTCGGCAGGCTCGGTCCGCATCATGCCGAAGCACGTGCTCGAACCGGTGTTCAAGGCTGGAAACTTCGCATCGGCCTATAGCGTCAGCACGCCGCCCGAGCAGATGGTCACCAGTGGCCCCTTTCGCCTCAAGCAGTACGTGCCTGGCGAGAAGACGGTGCTCGAACCGAACCCGTACTGGTTCGGTGTGGACTCACAGAAGAACCGGCTTCCCTATCTGGATGAAGTCGTGTTTCTCGTGTTGCCCGATCAGGACGCAGCCGACTTGAAGTTCCGCGCCGGGCAAATCGATGGTCTGACGAATGTGAAGCCCGAGAACTATCAGTGGTACGCGGACAACCAGAAACAGGCCAACTACACGTTGTACGACCTGGGGCCTTCGCTCAGCACCAACTTCTTCTTCTTCAACCTGAACACGGCACACAAGACAGAGAACGGTCGCAAGTTCGGCGACCCATATGTGGACCCCGGCAAGTTCGCGTACTTCAACAACAAGGTGTTCCGCCAGGCGGTATCGATGGCTGTCGACAGGGACGCCATGATTCCGAGCATTTTCTTCGGCGACGCGGTGAAGAACTGGTCGCAATCGACGGCCGGCGCGAAGGCCTGGTACACACCCGACGTGGTCAAGTTCGATTACAACCCGGAGGAAGCCAAGCGCCTGCTGGCCAGCCTCGGCTTCAAGGACGGCAACGGCGACGGTGTGCTCGAGGATACGCGGGGCCAGCCCGTGAGCTTCACCATCAAGACAAACAGCGACAACAAGATGCGTGTCGGCATGGCGAATTTCATCCGCGACGACCTGGCGAAGGTCGGCATCAAGGTGACGCTCGTGCCGATCGATTTCAACACGCTTATCACGAACATCCGCGACGACAAGCAGTACGAAGCCATTCTTCTTGGTCTGCAGTCCGGCGTCCCGCCCGATCCGGCCATGGGGCAAAACACCTGGCGCTCGAGCGGACGCACGCACAACTGGCACATCAGCGAACCGACGCCGGCGACGCCCGAAGAAGCCAAGATCGACACGCTGATGGACACGCTCGTCTCGGTCTCGGACATGACCGTGCGCAAGCGGGCCTGGACAGAGGTGCAGAACATCGTGAACGACATGTCGTGGCTCATCTGGCTGCCCACCGTGAACGCGAAGATTCCCATGCGCAACGGCTTTGGCAACGCCATGCCTACTGTCATTCCACACCAGCTGCTCTGGAACATCGACCGCGTGTTCGTCAAGAACCAGAGTGCCTCTCAAAATTAGAGCACTACCACGGAGGTCACGGAGACGAACGGAGGACACGGCCGATTCCTCCAAGAATCCGTGCTCTCCGTTTCGCTCGGTGTCCTCTGTGGTAGAGCTTTTGGTCATCTTGCAACCAACTCTTCGGGGCCGCTCACTAGTCGCTGTGCCACGCGGATGAGAACCTACGTCCTTCGGCGCCTGCTGCAGACGATCCCGCTGCTCATCGGGATCTCGGCGCTGTCCTTCATCCTGCTGCAAATGGCGCCTGGCGACTTCCTGAACCAGATGGCCGAGAACCCCGCCATCTCGCCCGCCACGATCGACGCCATGCGGCGCAACTTCGGACTCGATCGCCCCTGGTACGTGCAGTACGGGTTCTACGTGCGCAACATCCTGCTGCACTTCGATTTTGGCGAGTCGTTCTCGCGGCACCAGCCGGTGTTCACGGTCATCCGTGAAGGACTTGGCAACACGCTCCTGCTTGCCGGTGCTGCGGCGGTGGTCACCTGGGGGCTGGCGCTGCCGCTCGGCGTGTGGGCGGCCGTGCGTCAATACTCCTGGGTGGACAAGACGCTGTCGCTCGTGGCGTTCGTGTGGCTGTCGGTGCCCGAGATCCTGTCGGGTCTGCTGCTCCTCATGCTCGCGGCGCGCACCGGATGGTTTCCTGTCGGCGGCATGCATTCGATCGACTACGACGATCTCTCCGCCATTGGCAAGATGCGCGACCTGCTCTGGCACCTCGCGCTGCCTGCGCTCGTCGTAGGCCTCGTGCCGCTCGCCAGCCGCATGCGGCAGATGCGCGGCAGCCTGCTCGACGTGCTGCGTCTCGACTACGTCACGACAGCGAGGTCGAAAGGGCTGGATGAACGCGTGGTCATCTACAAGCACGCACTGAGAAACGCGCTGAACCCGATGATCACGCTCTTCGGCTACACGCTCGGGGCATTGGTGTCTGGCTCGTTCGTCGCCGAGATCATCTTCGCGTGGCCCGGGCTCGGCCGACTCACGCTCGACGCGATCCTCACCCAGGATCAGTACCTCGTGATGGGCTCGGTGCTCATGGCGTCGCTTGTCCTCATTCTCGGGAACCTCGTGGCCGACCTCCTGCTGGC
>JBEBGB010000675.1:0-2998 GCA_040081675.1 Vicinamibacterales bacterium | reverse complement strand
CATACCCGCTATCATTGCGCCCATGCCGAAGAGGCCGTTCTACACAAACCTGTACGTCCAGGTGCTGGTCGCCATAGCCATTGGCGTGGTTATGGGCGTGGTCGCGCCAGACAAAGCGGCGGCGATGAAGCCGCTCGGCGACGGTTTCATCAAGCTGGTGAAGATGCTCATCGCTCCGATCGTCTTCACGACGGTCGTCGTTGGCATCGCGCACATGGGCGAGATGAGGGACGTCGGACGCATCGGTCTGCGGGCGCTCATCTACTTCGAGGTGGTGTCCACAGTGGCACTGGTCATCGGCCTCGTGGTGGTAACCGTGCTTCAACCCGGCGTCGGCATCGGGTTCGATCCGGCGACGGCAGACGCGAGCTCGGTGGCCGCGTACACCACGGCCTCGCAACACTTGAGCACGGTGGACTTCGTCCTCAACGTCATTCCAGACACCATCGTCGGCGGGTTTGCACGCGGCGAGGTGCTGCAAGTGCTGCTGTTCTCCGTGTTGTTCGGATTGGCCTTGCTGCGGCTTGGCCCGAGGGTGCACCGCCTGGTTGAAGTCATCGAGATGACATCCGCGGCGCTCTTCGACGTGGTCGCCATCATCATGCGCCTGGCGCCGCTTGGTGCGTTCGGCGCCATGGCCTTTACAGTGGGCACGTACGGTCTTGGGTCGCTTGTCGCGCTGGGCAAGCTCATGGCCGGTGTCTACATTACGTGTCTATTTTTCATCTTCGTCGTCCTGGGCTCGATCGCGCGAGTAACAGGTTTCAGCATCGTGCGGTTCCTCAAGTACATCGGCGAGGAGATCCTGATCGTGCTTGGCACCTCGTCGTCGGAGTCGGCGCTGCCGCGCATCATGGCCAAGCTGGAATACCTGGGCTGCGCGAAACCTGTCGTGGGACTTGTTGTTCCGACCGGTTACTCCTTCAATCTGGATGGCACATCGATCTACATGACCATGGCCGCCATCTTCGTGGCGCAGGCGAGTGGCGTGCACCTGTCGCTCGCACAGGAAGTTGGGATCCTGGGTGTGCTGCTGCTCACCTCGAAGGGCGCTGCCGCGGTCACCGGCAGCGGGTTCGTCACGCTGGCGGCCACGCTTGCCGCATTTCCAACCATTCCGGTTGCCGGCCTGACGCTGCTGCTCGGCGTCGATCGTTTCATGTCCGAAGCGCGTGCCATCACGAACCTCATTGGTAACGCGGTGGCGACGATGGTGGTGGCGAAGTGGGACGGCGCACTCGACCTCGAACGCGCGCGTTCGATCCTGGACGGACACGATCCTGGCCCTGTAATCGCACCCGAGGTGATTGTGCCCGTAGCGGCGGCTGTCGTCGCTGACTGAGACCGGTCACCATCACCGAGCCGCGATCACACCGATCTGCTCGGGGCCGTCTGCGTTGACTGCCGATCAGGAGTGCGCGACCGAGAGGCTGAAGTCTGCCGGCCGAAACAGGTTCCCGACGTCGGCGACGCTCACGCAGTAGGTTCCCGGCGCGAACGTGGTCGTTACCGGAGCAGTTGAGCCTGCGAACGCCGAGGACGAGAAGGCGGTCGCTGTGCAGTTCTCGTCGGTGACCGTCCCGAGGCCCAGCCGCAGCTGAACGGTCGACGGCACGCCTGCGCCACTGACGCTCGACAGTGTTGCGTTGACGGTACCGTTCACGATCACGTCGAAGGTGAAGAAGGCGGTGGCGCCCACTTGCAGCGTCCCGGTGAAGACGTCAGTGGTCGTCGGAGATGCCACGCTGGTCGTCGTCGTTTCCGATGTTGACGACGGTGACGTTGTCGAGCCCGAATCTCCGCATCCGACACTCGAGAGTGCGACCACGACTATGGTCCACCCAATTGTTCTACGCATGAACTCTCCCTCAAAAGCGCACGAAGAAGCCGGCCGTGACCGTGACATGGGTTCGAATGCCAGAGCCCGCCAGTGTGGTGCCTGTACTGGACGATCCATTGAGCGGCCCGGTCGAGCTGAATTGGATCCCATTCGTCGACACGACGGGCAGCGTCGGTCCGGTGGACTCGAGCGAGCGGCCAGGTGTGACGGAGACGATGCTGGCAAGCGTGTTCTTGTACGCCTGCACTCTCGCGTCCATGCGCAGACCTGTGCGGGGCGATAGCATCTGTTTCACGCCCCCGCCTGCCACGATGACCAGCTGGCGCTTCGACTCGACGTAGCTGAGGGCCACGGTGTCGGTGCCGACGATGTACGACGAACTTCCAAATTGATACCGCCCGGCGAGTGACGCGGCCAGTGCATTCGGCTGGTTGAAGATAACGCCGGCTCCGACGAGGACGTAAGGGATCACGCGTCCCGTCTGCCGGAGGTCCGTGAGCATCGCGCCTGTCAGCGCGACGCGCGTGGCAAGCTGCTTCTCAGTGATGCTGGCTACAGATGTGACTGACGCTGTCTCGGACGTCGACGCAAGCGCGGCCTGCAGCGCCGATGTAAAACTCGCACGCGTCGCCTCGATCTGGTTGAGCGCCGCAGGGGTGAATGCGAGGCTGCTGCGTAGATAGTCTCCGGTGACCTCGAGGGCGAACCGATCACCGAACGACCGCTGGATGTGGCCACCGAGCGAAACTCCACTCGTGCGCGCGACAGACGGCTTCGTCAGCACGGGATCCAGAGCAACGATGGGTGTGGCCGGCTGAACCTGATTGAACAGGGCGGCGCCGCTACCGAAGTAGAAGGTGGAGACGCTTAGCAACCCTTGCGCCGTGGTGCCGGTCGTCGGCAGGATGCTGGTACCGTTCGACTGATTGCTGTCGCGCGAGATTCCCGCATGAACACCGAACTCCCACTTTGCTTTGCCAGGCGTCTCTCGCTGGTCAGGTGTCGCTTCAGTCTGGTTCGACTGTGCGCCGGCCATTCGACTGCAGAGAAGCATGCCCGCTGTGAGAACACAGCCGACCGCGAAACGATTTCGAGGCGCGAGAAAGCTGCTCACGGGTGCTCCAGGGAGACAGTGAAGGTGGCAGGGGCGAAGAGATT
>JBEBGB010000674.1:0-3004 GCA_040081675.1 Vicinamibacterales bacterium | reverse complement strand
TGGCCAGTCGGGCCTCCAGGCGGAGGTTGGCGGAGTGGTGGCGATCGGGCTCACTCGCGAAGAGGAGTACGTTCACCGGCGGCGCCGTGCCGCTGAAGCCATCGAGTTGTACGCGTATCTGCCAAGGCTCGGCGATATCCCTGTGTCTCTCATCCAGTCGACGGGCGACAACTACGTTCCCGCTGACGAGGCGCGCGTGATGTTTGGCGAAGACACGCCTGTGCGGAGATTTCACGCCGTCGAGGCACGCAATCACAGCTTCTCGAATGCCCGTCCCGCTCTGTACGAGACGCTCCGCACATCGTTGATGTGGCTCGATCGAGTGGCGCGTCGAAAGTCACCAGGTGAAGGGCAGCCATGAAGCACGCAGTTTGGTTGTTGCTCGCGATGTGCCTTGCGGCGGCGGCGGAGACTGCTGATGCGGCCACGCCGCTGCGCGTCGACATGCCGCTTCGGGGCAAGACCATGAGCCTGATGGTCTATCGTCCGGCCGGGACAGCGAAGGGCACCATCGTCATGGGCAGCGGTGACGTGGGCTGGGTCGGCCTCGCCGTGTCGCGCGCTCAGGAACTCGCGTCCGATGGCTACATCGCCGTGGGCGTCAACGTGCGCGAGTACCTCTCGTCGTTCACGGCTGGAAGCACGCACCTCAGTCCCGAAGACATCCAGCGCGACTTTGGCGAGCTGTCGCGCTTCCTCCGTGCACGTGGACTGCTGGTGTCTCCGGTTGTGCTGTCAGGCGTATCGGAAGGAGCTGGCATTGCGGTGGTCGCTGCTGCCTCGCCAGAGAACCATCCGTGGGTGGCAGGTGTGATCACCATGGGGTTGCCTGAGATTTCCGAAATCGCGTGGCGCTGGTCCGATTTCACGTCGTGGATTACCAAGAAGGACGCGTCGGAGCCGTCGGTGCGCGCGACGGAGTTCGTCGGTCGCGTGGCGCCTGTTCCTCTGGCGATGATTCAGTCGTCGAAGGATGAGTACGTGCCTGAGGCGGAGTATCGAGCGATTGAGCGTGCAGCGCAAAGTCCGAAGAGGCTGACCTTGATTCCCGCCAGCAACCACCGGTTTACCGATCGGCTTCCCGAATTGCGGCGAGCTTACACCGACGCACTGTCGTGGATTGCCGAACAAGCCCAGTCACGCGTCAACTGAGGCGGACAATTCGGGCGGTCGGCTGCGTCTCCCGCCAGGAGCTTGCCTGCAGCAGACTCACGCAGAGTCGTGCCGCACAATGTTCCCAGTCGAGACCGGACGCAGGCGAAGTGTGTGTCGCACGGCTCGAGCCGGGCGCTCACATGGTTGTCGAGGCGACAGGCAGCAGCGCCCTTCGCGTCGACCCGAAAGGCTCGCCTACTTGAGGCTCGAGAGCACGCGGGAGTTGTGCGCTGCGACCGCGCCCATCATCACGTTCGAGGCGACCATGAGGCCGATCGCACCCAGGCGATGGTTGCCTTTCCACAGCTGCTCGGCGGCCATGATCGACGCTGTCGTCACACCAGCCTTCATCGCGATGAAGACAGCCGGGCGCTGCACGACGGCCTGCATGAACGGGTTGGCTTCGCGCGCCCCATTTTTCAGCGCCTTCATCGTCGAGAACGCGTCGTAGCCCTGGAGCGCGGCCGACGTCATGTACATCGCGGGCAGGAGCGACGGGCGACGGTAGCTGAATCGCTGGTAGGCGTCGGTGTCGGCGTCCGCCTTGGCGGTTGGTGCGGCGTTCGTTGCGGTGGCGATAGCAGCAGTGGACGCGGCTGCGAGCGGGTTGAGTGGTGCATCGGCGTCCGCGGCAAAAGCCGGAGTGGCGAGCGTGAGGCCGAGAATGGTGGCGACAACGAAACGGCGCATTGTGTAACTCCCTGGTGTGTAGGTGCTTCAGTGCACCGGTGATGCACCCAGAGAGAGCGAGCGATGTGCCGACACGCGCGCCAGATGAAAACGTTGAGCATTTCGTCGTTTCAAGGGGACTTTGCGGATCGTGCGGAGTGTGCGAGTGCGTCACGAGCGCACACCGAGCGCGCGGAGGCGCACGCTGCGCCGCACGCACGACGGCGCGGGCGACTTTCAAATTTGCAATCAGGAGCGAACGGGGAGAATCGGTTCGAACGTGGCTCGCGACTAGCGCGTCAGGCGGTTGGCGAGCGCGCCGTCATCGCGGGATGTGTTGTCGACCTCGAAGGCGAACGCCTTGTCGTTGGTCGATCGGCGAACACTGATGAGGTCGTCGGGTTGCCAGTCGGCCACGGCGAAATACTGGCGAGGGTCCATGTCCCACCGCGATCCATCTTCGAGCGTGACACGCGTGCCACCTGGCGACACGGCCTTGATGTAGTGCCCGCCACCCACAGCCCCGTACGCAGTCGAGTACTTGGGTGACGAGCCCACGAGCCGAAGTGGATGCTCGAGCTTCTCACCATCCAGCACGTACAGCGTTTGTTGTTCGATCGCGTACTGCACGGCGCTGCCCGAGGTTGCGGACATGGGCGCCGCCCCGGCTTCGGGCGCCTCACCGCTGATGAACTCCGAGGCAGATTCGATGATGTAGAGGCGACCATCCGACGTGGTAGCCCAGACCCCTGTCTTCCAGCTTCGCTCGGCGGCGGATGCCAGCGCACCAGAGAAGATCACGGCGAAACACAGAAATCTGAGCACGCGCATGGACTGAGGGTACGACGGACGGCCAGTCTGCGCAATTGCGTGGTGACGGGCGACGTTCTACCATTGGCGCGCGAAAGGCTTGATTCCATACATGCGCTTGCTGAACTCTCTGGTGTTGACCCTCACGCTCTTGCTCACGCTCTTGTTGTCGGCGACGGTCGCGTCCGCGCAGCGGGCGCCCTCCCGGGTGCCGTCGACGACGACCGCCGAACAGGAAGCGGTTATTCGAGCTGGGGTGGCGTTTCACGACAAGGGGCAGTACGACGAAGCAATCGCCAAGTACAAGGAAGTGCTGGCGAAGAGCCCCACGGACGTCACGGCGATGTTCGAAATGGCGTTCTCCTACCTG
>JBEBGB010000127.1:0-11262 GCA_040081675.1 Vicinamibacterales bacterium | reverse complement strand
GAAGACGATGCCCGTCGCGCGGGAAAGGATGTGGCCGCGTTCGCAACCGACCAGGCGGACCGCTGGAAGAAGGGACTGGCCGAATGGGGCGAGGACGGCTCGCGCATTCAGCGGTTCAAGGATTCGGCCGAGTTCACGATCTACACGCCCGGCAGTACAGCCGGTGTACCGGTGTCCGTTCTCACGTCATTTCAGAGGCCAGGACTGGACGACCCGGAACTGGTGCGTGAGCGCGCGCAAACGACGGTGTCGAGCCTGCTCGCGATGGCGGGCGTGGACGTCGAGCCGCTGAAGAGTCGCGAACACATCCTGCTGACGACAATCCTGCTGTCGGCCTGGCAGGGCGGCGAGAGTCCAGATCTGGCGACGCTCATCGGGCGCATTCAGCAGCCGCCCATGGCTCGCATCGGCGTCATCGACCTCGAGAGCTTCTACCCCGCGAAGGACCGCTTCGAGCTCTCGATGACGATCAACTCGCTGATTGCATCACCTGGATTCGAAGTGTGGACGCAGGGTGAACCGCTCGATGTGGCCGCGTTTCTCCGCACCGCTTCCGGCAAGCCGCGCGTGTCCATCTTCTCCATCGCGCATCTGGACGACACACAGCGCATGTTCTTCGTCGCGCTGCTGTTGAACGCCGTTGCGGGTTGGATGCGCGGGCAGTCGGGCACGACGAGTCTGCGGGCACTCGTCTACATGGACGAGATCTTCGGCTACTTCCCACCGACCGCGAACCCTCCGTCGAAGTTGCCGCTGCTCACGTTGCTGAAGCAGGGGCGTGCAGCGGGCGTGGGTGTGGTGCTCGCGACGCAGAACCCGGTTGACTTGGACTACAAGGGCCTCTCGAACATCGGCACCTGGTGGCTGGGTCGCCTGCAGACCGAACGCGACAAGGCCAGACTGCTCGATGGACTCGAAGGTGCGAGCGACCATGCCGGCTTCGACCGCGGAGAAGTGGATCGATTGTTGTCGAGTCTGACCAGCCGCGTGTTTCTCATGCGCAACGTGCACGAAGACGGCTTGACGCTCCTGCAATCGCGCTGGGCGCTGTCGTACTTGCGCGGTCCTCTTGGTCGCGACGAAATCAAGCGACTGTCGGCCGGTCGGAAGACTGCAGTGGCGCCTGCGGCTGTCGCTTCCGCTGCCTCGACGCCAGTTGTCGCAGCAGCCGGTCGTCCAGTTTCTGCGTCGGCGACAGCGCGCCCGGTGGTGCCGCCAGACGTTCCGCAGTACTTCTCGCCCGATGCGGCCGGTGGCCCGGTGCCACTCACGCCAGTGATTTACGGTGCCGCGAACGTCAGGTTCGTGGATCCGAAGCTCGGTATCGACGCCGTGAAGCTCGTCACCTGGACGACGCCAATCACTGAGGGCGCGGTGCCAGTGGACTGGGATTCGGCGTCTCCGGTTGATGTGTCGCCCGAGCAACTCGAGCGCGATGCGCCGGACGAGGCTACCTACGCAACGGTTCCCGCGCCGGCGTTGAAAGCGAAGAGCTACGACGCATGGTCGAAGCAGTTCGTCACTGCGCTGCTGGCGAAGGCATCATTCGATGCCCTGCACAGCGCGTCCACCGACGAGTGCTCGCGTCCTGACGAGTCCGAGCGCGACTTTCGCGCGCGTCTGCAGCAGGTGTCGCGCGAAGCACGCGACCGCGGATTAGATGACCTTCGGAAAAAGTACGCGCCTCGCCAGGCGGCGCTCGACGAGAAGCTGCGGCGCGCGCAACAGTCGGTGGATAGAGAGTCGCAGCAGGCGACCGGTCAGAAGCTGCAGACGGCAATATCTTTTGGTGCGACACTGGTTGGCGCGCTGTTTGGCCGTAAGACGATCACGGCAAGCACCCTTGGCCGGGCGACGACAGCCGTGCGAGGCGTTGGACGTTCGATGAAGGAGTCGGAAGATATCTCGCGCGCCAAGGAAACCGTCGAGGCGATTCAGCAGCAGCGCCAGGCGCTCGAAGACGACCTGAAGGCCGAGACAGCGACGCTCGAGGCTGCGGGCGACCCGGCGACAGAGACCTTCGAACGCATCAGCGTGAAGCCGAAGCGTACGAACGTCACCGTCAAGCTCGTGGGTCTCATGTGGTCATAGGCGCACACGGCCGAGTCTTTCTCGTCACAACGATCAAGTAACATCGGCCCTCGGCATGCTCGGACTGCTAAACGGTCGAGCGCCGACAATGGAGGAACGCAGCATGACACCAGATCAGGCAACGGCCGTCGCGACGGTACTGGGCCAGCAGTTGCAGAACGAGTGGATGACGACGGTCAAGGTCATCGAAGCCATCCCGGAGGTAAACAAGCTCTGGAAGCCGGAGGCCAAGTCGCGGTCGGCCTGGGAGCTCGCCGTTCACCTGTGCGAAAGCGACGTGTGGTTCCTCGACAGCGTGCTTCATCAGCACTTCGGCGAACCCGCGGCGTCCGGTGCGACGACGGTCACAGAACTAGCGGCTTGGTACAAGGCGCACATGCCGGCGAAGCTCGAACAGGTGCTCGCATTGGACGGCACTCACCTGGCTGCGCTTGTCGACTTCTTCAACTTCAAGATGCCGAACGCGCAGTATCTGGTCTTCTGCGCTGTGCACGGCGCGCATCATCGCGGTCAGCTCTCTGCTTACCTGCGTCCGATGGGCGGGAAGGTTCCCTCCATCTACGGCGGTAGCGCGGACGAGCCTTACCAGATGTAGCATGCTGCCGGCGTCGTGTCCGGTCCGCCACGGCGCCGGACGCGACGCTACCGCCTGCATCCCCGTCCAAGGGGCGCCATGGGCTTTGGGCGATACGCCCCGGGCCTGCCCTTGTTCCCCGCAGCGTTAGTGTCAAAGGCACACCGCCACGACGCAAAGAATCAGATCACCTGTCGGAGACGCGCAGCTGCACGTTCGCTGTCGCACTATCACCGACTGTGATGCGTTGCGCCTTCGTTCGAAGCGATCCCAGGAACTCAGGGTCGGACGCCTGACCGGCTTCCATTGCATCCGCAAGAGCGACGTAGTACGCACCAGGCAAGAGCGGTGGCGTTTGATAGCGGCCCTGATCGTCAGTGCGTCCGGTGCTGCCGTGCCCGGGCATCTGCACGCCCCACTGGGTTTCGTCCTGTGGAAACACCACGACGTCGCGGCTGGCCACCGCCTCGTTCCTCGCGTTTGCCGCGGTCACCACCAAACGAGCGGTGGACGCCGTGACTTCCACCTCGATGTCGTTCATGGCGGCTCGGCCGTCCACGCGGAAACCCTTCGTCACATCGCGTCCGTCGAGGTGCACAGCTCGGACGACCATGTCTGGCAGAGCCACCGGACGAATCGCGTACTCGCCCGGGTAGACGCTGAGTTCGAACGAGAGGTCGTCGTGGAGCGGCTGTGGAGGCGCTGTCGGACCGATCATCATCATCGGTGGACCGTACGGCGCAGCCATCAACCGGGTACTCGCAGGCTTGACCTTCGACAGTGTCGTCGCGTCACCGGTCAATCGCCCGCGGAGCACGGTCGGCGTCTGCGGCTGCAAGACGACGTTCGATAGATCGGAGCCGTTCACGCTGATCGAGGCCATCGCGATGGAGGCAAACGCTGAGGGTCCGCTGATGCCGCCTGTGGGCACGCTTCGCAGGACGTAATCTCCGGGCGCGACATTGTTGATGGTGAACGTTCCATCGGGTCGCACCATGCCTGGCGACATGGGCATGGTCACGCCGCCTGACGGCATCGCCATCACCGCTCCGCTTTTCGCGAGCTGGCCCTGCGCGTCAACGACCGTGCCGGAGACTCGAGCCAGGCGTGTGGGAGCGAGCGTGACGACGATATTGGAGACGGTGTCTCCCGCGCGCACCGTGACGCGCTGGGCTGAAGCCACGTCCGGGCTCGAGGGGTAGTAGGTCGGTGCGTAGCCGGAGCGATCAGCCGTAGTCTCGAACGGGTTGCTGGACCCGCCTCGAGGATTGGCCGACACGTAGTAATCCCCCGGTGCCAGGCCGTAGATCCGAAACTCGCCGATGTCGTTCGAACTCGATGGCGCACCCGTGGTCAAGGGACGCCGTGCGCCGTTGACGTACTGCTGGCGCTGCGCGCTGACGAAGGTGTCAGACACCGGCTCTCCGTATTCGTCCAGCACGCGGCCGGTGATGACGCCGCCGAGCGGCAAGGCAATGTCGACGCGTTCCAGTATCTGGTTGGCACCGAGCACCAGCGGCTGCTGCGGGCCATTCGGACGGGTCTGCTTGTAACCCATTTGCACATAGCCACTCCGCGTCGCGACCAGGTTGTATGACGCGGCCGGCAGATCGACGAACTCGAAGCGGCCATCTTGATCGGTTGTCGACGAACGCGAGTCGCGAGTGCCAGGAGACGACAAGCGAACGTTGGCTCGACGCAGTGGGCGACCCGAGCCTTCGGCGATGACACGCCCGCGAAGGCGCGAGGTGCCGACGGCTGGCGCCTGATCGCGGGGCGGCAGTTGCACCATGGCCCCTCCGACGCCGCCCTGCCCGCTGACCACGCTGCTCTCGATGTTCGCGCCGGCGCCTCCGATTACCTCGAGCTGCACGCCATTGATCTGAAAGCCACCCGCCGGTGGCGCCTGCCCGCTCCCTCCGCCGACAATCATCACGGTATTGGTGTTGCCACCGTCTGATTGCACGGTGACCGTTGCCGTGCTCCCATCCGGTCGCTGCACGACAGTTGTCTGGGCCACCGCGAGGTGCGCGTCGCACGACAGCAGCAACGCCAGCATCGCAACCGGGAGCAGGTGTTCTCGAAACATGTCTCTCGTCCTCATCGACAGAGTGCGTCCGCCGGCCTCAACACGTCACTTCTCGAGGCTCACGAGACAAATCTTAGGCGAGTGAACTCTCGGGGCTGACGCCAATCGACAGTGCTCCGACGTTTGTGTGCAACGCACGGACACACACAATCAAACGTCATGCGTCGACAGGAGGTTGCGGGTTGCCTCGTTCTGTCCCATTTCATCTGACGTCCCAGGGGCGATTTGGTCGTGGAAATCGTTCGTCGGTCGCAGGGCGAGCCTCGTCAGTTCTCGGATAAGATCCACGGCCTATGAGGCCATCTCACCTTTGCACATTGCTGGTCGCCGCGGCGTTGTCCCTGACAGGCTCGGCCGCGTTTGCGCAAACGCCCCTCGAGTCCAGCTCCGAGATTCGGTTTCAGCTCGACCTGCACGTGGCTGACGCCGCGCTCACGCCGCTGCTCCCGCCAGGATTCACGCTCAACGTCGCAACGCAAGGTCCGGCCAAGGACTGCAATTTGCGGGCGATCTTCGTTGACCGCCTGACTATCAATGGCCCGGACGGCAAGCCGCTTGGGAAGGGTTCGAACCGCCTCGTCTATCTCGCCGCTCCGGTGAAGGATGCCTCCGGTGCGAACGCGCAGGTCGTGATTGGTGGGTTGACTGCTGATGCGTCGGATGCGCCGGGACCATTCGGCAACTACCTGATGGCGACCACGGCGACCGCCAAGCGGGCGATTGCCGGTGAGGGTCTTGGCGTCACCGAGACCCAGGACTGGGTCTTCCAGGCCGCGAGCGGCGAACACCTGGAGCTGCACATCACCTTCGAGCGCGGCGTCTCGAACCGTGGCAATGCATCCGAGACGAAGTTCTACTCGTCGAAGGATCCGGCGAAGGTGCAAATCTCGAAGCAAGAGCAGGTGCTCGAGATTCTTCGCAATCCGACAACCAACCCGCCCGACAAGGTCAAGGCGTTCTCGTTCAAAGGCTCGGGCGGCAGCTACGCGAAGCTGTTCGACGGGACCGAACGGCCGGTCAGCTGGGACAACATCATCTGGATGAACCGCTCCGTCACGCAGCCTTAGGTCGGGACGGTCAGGACGGTCGGGACGGTCACGATGGACAGGACCGTCACGACTTCGAAAACCCGCCGACGGCTGTCAGCCGACATCACCAGCCATGAACGGATAACGGTAGTCGTGCGGCGGATTGTAATTTTCCTTCACGGTCCGGGCGCTGACCCAGCGCACGAGATTCAACTTCGAGCCGGCTTTGTCGTTCGTGCCCGACGCCCGCCCGCCGCCGAAGGGCTGCTGACCGACGACCGCACCGGTCGGCTTGTCATTGATATAGAAGTTGCCGGCCGCGTAGCGCAGCGCCGATGATGCCTCGACAACCGCCCGTCGATCCTGTGCGAACACTGCACCGGTCAGTGCATACGGTGACGTCGTGTTCACCAGTTCCAGCGTCGCCTCCCACTTTCCATCGTCATACACGTGCGCGGTGACGACCGGCCCGAAGATCTCCTCGCACATCTGACGCAGAAGCGGGTTGTCGGTTTCGATCAAGGTCGGGCGGACGAAGTAGCCCGTGCTCTTGTCGCATTCGCCGCCAGCAATCACCTTCGCCGTCTGTGTCGCTTCGCTGATGTGGCCGCTAATCCGATCGAACGCGCGTTCGTCGATCACGGCTCCCATGAAGTTGCGGAAGTCGCGGATGTCGCCCATCCGAATGTCGCTCATCATTGCGACGACGCGGTCTCGCACGTCGGGCCAGAGTGAGCGCGGCACATAGACTCGACTCGCGGCTGAACACTTCTGACCCTGGAATTCGAAGCCACCGCGCACGATGGCTGCGGCCAATGCAGCGGTGTCCGCAGAGGCGTGCGCAAGGATGAAGTCCTTACCGCCGGTCTCGCCGACGATCCGTGGGTAGGACCGATAACTGGACACCGATGCGCCAATCGTCTTCCACATGCCGTTGAAGACGTCGGTGCTTCCCGTAAAGTGCACACCCGCCAGATCGCGATGCCCGAGCGCGACGGCCGACACCTGTGCGGGGTCGCCCGGCACGAAGTTGATGACGCCGGGCGGCATCCCGGCTGCTTCGAGCAGCTTCATCAGGTAGTAGGCCGAGAACATCGCGCTGGAGGCCGGCTTCCACACCACCGTGTTGCCCATGAGCGCTGGCGCCGTCGGGAGGTTGGCGGCGATGGACGTGAAATTGAACGGCGTCACCGCGTACACGAATCCCTCGAGCGCGCGGTACTCGACGCGGTTCCACATCGCGTGGTCGCTCGTTGGTTGCTCGGTCTGCAGTTGCTCGGCGTAATGCGCGTTGAAACGCCAGAAGTCGATGATCTCGCAGGCTGAATCGATCTCTGCCTGGAACACGGTCTTCGACTGTCCGAGCATGGTCGCGGCGTTGATGGTGTCGCGCCATGAGGTCGTGAGCAGTTCGGCAGCCTTCAGGAACACGGCGGCTCGATCGTCGAGCGACCAGCTGGACCACTCCTTGTGCGCGGCTAGAGCGGCGTCGATGGCCTTGCTGACGAGTGCCGGCGTCGCCCTGTGCCAGGTGCCGACGACGTGGTGATGATCGTGCGGCATCACAGAGGTCGCGGTGTCGCCAGTGCTGATCTCTTTGCCGCCAATGACAAGCGGGATGTCGATCTGCTCTGACGCCATGGCGTCGAGCTTCGCCTTCAGAGACGCGCGTTCAGGTGACCCGGGCGCATACGCTCGAATTGGTTCATTGACGGGCGTGGCGATGCGGGCTCGACCGTTGAAGGAGGCAGGCATGGGACGAGTCTACCGCCACAGCAGCTGCCACGAGCGAGGCGGGTGCGGTGGCGTGGTAAGGTGCGCCCGACGATGTCGGAACCACCCAGGGCCTACCGCTGGCGCCAGCGTCGCCCAGCGCTCGTTGCCGCGGCCTTCAACGCGCTGCTTGTTGGTCTGTTGCCGTTCTGGTGGCAGATGGTGACTGGACCAGCCACGTCCGTCACTGTCACACCTGAGGGTGTGAGTCGCTTCAATCCAGGCGGTGGTATCGCTGCCGTCTTCGGCGTGCTGATCGGCTTCCGAACGCTGGTCCATGCCGTGAATTACCTCGAAGGTGATGCTGGATGGCGGGCTGTGCTGGAACCGGCTGTGCCGGGGTTCCTCGGACCTTTGCTCATGCTGGGCGGGCTCGTCGCGAACAGGCCGCCGCACGCTGCCGTGGGTTATGTTGGGATCTACGCCGCCTTGCTCGGCGGCGCGGGCTTGCTCGTTGGAATCGTGCTGCGCTTCACGGCCGTAGCCGCCATTCATGTCGCGGGAGGCGCGCGCGGGTCGCTCGGTACAGTGGACCTGGGTCTGGAGGACTGACGCGACTCCGCCCATATCTCGAGTGCCGTGGTCATGGGCGCGGCACGGCGGAGTCTCCGACTCGAGGTGTCCATCGGCTTGGCCTTGGATACTGCACGCAGTCCTCCTCTGACCCCGCGCCCTTGCTTCGCGTATCGTCGTGTCTATGGACACCCTGTTTCCGGTTACCTGTCCGTTCTGCGGCGAAGAAGCGGAGATCTACGTCGAGCCCGATGTGCGAGGCACGCTGGTGCAGGACTGCGAGGTGTGCTGCAACCCGTGGGTGGTCCGAGTGTCAGGCTCGGACGATGAGCGCTGGGTCGAGGTGAGCCGTGGTGACGGTTCCGAGTAAGTGTGAGCCGTGTGCCGTTGACCGGTAGAAGATCCCCCCAAATTCGCCGACAACTGACCCCGAGCCGTTCTACTGTCGATTCATTCCACTGGGTTCGTGTTCGACAAAGAGTCGCTAGACCGCCAGCTTCATTGGGCGCCTCGTGGCGGTGCGGAACTCGCCCATGAAGTCGTAAGCTAATGTGCAAACCATGAAGCTACCCGATCGGCTCACCATTCGGAACTTCGCCCAGATCGCGGATGCCGACTTGGCGTTCGGCGACCTGACCGTCCTTGTAGGAGCGCAAGGTACCGGAAAGAGCCTCGCCCTCCAGTGGCTGAAGGCATCTATGGACGGCAAGCAGATCGTCAACGCGCTTCGAACTGCTGGGCAATACAGCGGCGAGTCGCACGTGCTCATCGACCTGATCTTCGGCTCCGGCATGGGAGCCGCCTGGCAAAGCGAATCGAGCGAGGTGACGTTCAATGGAAAGAAGGTCACGCCGAGCGCGCTGAGCAAGGTCGGGTCTGGGGACGAGAAGGTGTTCTACGTGCCAGCCCATCGCTCCATGCTGCTTTTCGACGGCTGGGCCGCGCCATTCCAGCGGCTGACGTCCGACACTCCGGTGGTCGCGCGGATCTTCAGCCAGAACCTGTTCGACCGATTCAGTGCTCGAGGGGAGGGCGCACTATTTCCGCTCGACCGCACGCTGAAGAAGACCTACCGCGATCAGATCGACTCGGCGGTCTTTCATGGCGGACACGTCGCCATCGAAGAGGACCGGCAGCACGCAAAGCGCCTTCGCCTGGCGCACGGGCCGATGCACCTTCCGTTCATGACGTGGACGGCGGGCCAACGCGAGTTCACGCCCCTGCTGCTTGGTCTCTATCACCTGCTGCCACCGAGAAAGCTTCAGAAACAACCACATATCGACTGGGTGGTGATCGAGGAACCCGAAATGGGCCTGCATCCGCAGGCGGTGACAGTGGTCATGCTGCTGGTGCTAGATCTCCTTTGGCGAGGCTACAAGGTGGCACTCTCTACGCATTCGCCGCATGTTCTAACGACGCTGTGGATGATGCGGCGGCTGAAAGAGCATCAAGCTCGTTGGCAGCTGGTCTGCGATGCGTTCGACGTGAAAGCGTCGCCCGCAATGCAACCCGTAGCCGAGGCAGCGCTCCGGAAGGACTACCGCGCCCACATGCTGGCGTTCGAAGCGGATGGCAAAGTGCGCTCGACGGACATCTCCACGCTTGATCCTGACTCCGACGATGAGCGGATTGCCGGTTGGGGCGGCTTGACCGAGTTCAGTTCGCGTTTCGGCGACTCGGTGCGTCGTGCGGTGCTCGAGAGCGAAGACTGATGGCGAAGCGGCCGCTGACGCCTATCCGCCGTCATCTTCGGGATGACTCGACGCTCCATAGAGAAGTCGCTGACAACCTACAGGCCCTTGAAGCTAGTCATCGGCAATGCATCGACATCACGATTCGTAGCTCCTTTGCTGACAGCCTCGATCTGGATGGTGCTTTCCGCGTGGCGTATCCCCAGGACAATCGATGGGATTATCTACTTGGGCTGAAGCAGAATCCCTTCGTTGTTGGGCTTGAGCCGCACTCTGCGAAAGACGACGAGGTCAGCAACGTCGTCGAGAAGTGCCGGGCGGCGCGGCAACAGCTGCGCTCCCATTTACGCGATGGACATGAAGTTCAGGCTTGGTTCTGGGTAGCATCTGGATCCGTCAAGTTTGCACCAACCGGTAAGGCGGTCTTTCGTCTAAGCCAGGGGGGCGTCACCTTTGTCGGAACCAGATTGCGCGCCAAACATCTGGCTGAGGTGTCGGGCAGACGCGGTTGAATCCGCGGGGAGTCCTTCTGGCCGATAGGATCTCTTCACCGTTGAGAGTATTGCTGCCCGACGTGACGATACGCCCGTTGATCCGAAGTGGCGGAGGTGCACCGGCCACAAGGAGGAGGTCGATCGCTTGATGCTCGACCGCGGCGGTCAGCCAGGCGGCCAGGCGAGGCGTCTGGCTTCTGTCGGCCGGCCGATCCCCGCTCGGGATCAAGTTCACGTCGAGCGCGTCGAGGTTCGTGCGATTGGGCATGGCACCCTTCCAGCGCGCGTGCGCCGCATTGTGGGCAGACCTAGCGGGTGAGTGGCTCGTTGAGAAACCGAATCAACGGAGCGACTTGCTTGAACACGCCGAGCAACCCCGCATAGAACTTCGTGTCGCTGGCGAACGCCGCCGGAAACTGCTTGCCGGCCAGAAACTGGCGATGCCGCAGATATTCGGCGGCTGGATGGTCTTTGTCGAATCCGCGAGGCACGCGCTGCAGCGTGTTGCCCCCGAGTTCACCGACCGCCTTCTTGAATCCCGGCGACTCGACGATGACGCGAAGGCGCTTGTGGTTGGCTGCAATGTGCTCACGCACTGCCGCCAACTGCGACGTCTCGGGTGCATACATCCCGCCGCCGACCCAGACCCACTGATGCGCGACCTCGAAGTACAGTCCGGCGCCCTGATGGCGATGCAGCCCGCGCCAGGGAAAGCTTGCCGCGATGTTGGTCTTGAGCGGAGTCTTGTCGTCCGCGAAACGGGTGTCGCGATAAATGCGGTAGATGCTCTTCGGGCTCACGACCAGCTCCGGCGCGAAGGTTCGAAAGTCGAGGGCAAGTTGTTCGATCACCGCAACCATCGGAGTCTTCAGATACGTCTCGTATTGGTCCTTTCGCTCACGAAACCACTCGCGATCGTTGTTTCGCTTGAGCGACCTGAGAAACGAAAGAGCCTTCGGGCTGAAATTCGGCGCGCTCACGGCTGCACTCCTGTCTCGCTGAACTCGAA
>JBEBGB010000673.1:0-3006 GCA_040081675.1 Vicinamibacterales bacterium | reverse complement strand
CCCGCGCGCGGCCGGTTCCGCGAGTTCTACCAGTGCGACATCGACGCACTCGGATCGACCTCCCTTGTGGTCGAAGCCGAGTTGATCGGCGCGGTGTCCGAGGTACTGGGGCGGCTTGGCTTCGACGACTACGTGATTCGGCTGAATCATCGCAAAGCCCTGGGCGCCCTGCTGGAGTCCGCTGGTGTGCCGGCGGCGCTTCACGGTGAGGCGCTCATCTCAATCGACAAGCTGGACAAGATCGGCGTCGGCGGGGTCGAGAAGGAGCTCGCGACTCGAGGCGTGGAGCCCGAGGCCATTCGAGCGTGCCTCGACTTCTTCTCCGGCGTGACGATGGAACTCCCGAACCCCGACAGCGTAATCAGCCGCCTGCGGAGCTTCGTCCAGAAGCACCACTCCGGGCCTTCGGCCGTGGACCAGCTCGACACTATCGTGCGTCTGGCAGATAGCGGCCCGGCGCACGGCCGGATCCACATCGACCCGAGCCTGGCGCGCGGGCTGTCATACTACACAGACGCGATCATGGAAATCGTGGTGCCTGACCAGCCCGGCAGTCTGGGTGGTGGCGGGCGTTACGACAATCTGGTCGGCATGTTTCTAGGACGCGAAGTCCCTGCCTGCGGCTTCTCCCTCGGCCTCGAACGAATCATCGTCGTGATGGGCGAGCGAGGAATGTTCCCGGCAAAGGTGTCGCGCGGCCCAGTCGATGTGATGGTGACGTTTCTGACTGACGACCTGCGCGGTGACGCGTTGCGGCTGGCGTCGGAGCTGCGCGGTGAGCGGTTGCGAGTTGAGGTGTTCCCGGAGGGGAGCCGGAAGCTCGATCGTGCGCTCAAGTATGCCGCCGGGCGCAACGTTCCGGTGCTCGTCATCCTCGGCGAAGACGAGCATGCGCGGCGCGAAGTGACCGTTCGAGATTTGCAGACGCGGCAACAGGATGCCGTACCACGGGCGACAGCGGCGGCCGCGATCGTACGGCGCGTGCGCATAGAGGCGACATAGGCGAATGGCAGAACAGCTCGGCGACTGGACTCGAACTCATACGTGCGGCGCGTTGCGCGCGACCGACCTCGACACCGAGGCGACCCTGCTCGGATGGGTGCACCGCGTACGCGATCTTGGCGGCGTCCTCTTCATCGACATTCGCGACCGCGAAGGCGTGTCGCAGGTGGTGTTCCGCGACAACGACGAGCTGCTCGCCGCAGCCAAGCGTCTGCGTCCAGAGTTCGTCGTCGGCGTGAAGGGTCTTGTCGAACGACGGTCGCCCGAGACCGTGAATCCCAAGCTGGCGACCGGCGACGTGGAAGTGCTCGGGCGCGAACTGCGGCTGCTGAACGAAGCGAAGACGCCGCCGTTCCAGATTGCCGAAGACTCGCCGGTGTCCGAGGACGTGCGGCTGAAGTACCGCTATCTCGACCTGCGGCGTCCGCGTCTGCAGTTCAACATCGGCCTGCGCCACAAGGTCGCGTTTGCGATTCGCGAGCAGTTCAACGCGAACGGCTTCTGGGAAATCGAGACGCCCATCCTCACGAAATCAACGCCAGAGGGCGCGCGCGACTACCTCGTGCCGAGTCGCGTGCATCCGGGCGAGTTCTACGCCTTGCCGCAATCGCCGCAGATCTTCAAGCAGATCCTGATGATCGGCGGCATGGATCGCTACTTTCAGATCACGCGCTGCTTTCGCGACGAGGATCTGCGCGCCGACAGGCAGCCCGAATTTACTCAGGTCGACGTCGAGATGTCATTCGCGACGCCCGAGTTGATCTATGGGCTGATCGAGCCGATCATCCAGCGCGTCTTCCAGTGCGTCGGGAAGACGGTGGCGGCGCCGTTTCGTCGGATGGCGTACGCCGAAGCCATTGCGAAGTACGGGTCGGACAAGCCGGACCTGCGTTTTGGACTCGAGATTCGCGATGTCTCGACGGCCTTCGCCGACTCCGAGTTCCGCGTCTTCAAGCAGATCGTCACCGACGGCGGTGTGATTCGCGGTTTCGCGATTCCGGGCGGCAATAAGTACACCCGTAACCAGATCGATGGCATCGTCGATCTCGCGAAGCAGCTTGGTTTCGGCGGTCTCATCTGGGTTCGGCCCGGCGAGCCGCCGACCAGTTCGGTGAAGGCGCTCAGCGAGGGTTCGCTTCGTGCGGCGATCGCGGGCATCGCTGCGGACGCAGACGATCTTGTGCTGCTTGCTGGCGGTCCTGCAGACCACACGTCGACACTGCTCGGTCAGCTACGGCTTGCAATCGCGAAGCGCGAGAACCTTGCCAGTCCCGAACACTTTGCCCTGGTGTGGGTAACCGATTTCCCCTTGCTCGAGTGGAGCGGCCAGGATGGTCGCTGGTACTCGATGCATCATCCCTTCACGTCGCCCCTCGACGAGGACATGCACAAGCTGGAGACCGACCCCGGTTCCGTCCGTGCAAAGGCGTACGACCTCGTGCTGAACGGCAGCGAGATCGGCGGCGGCAGCATTCGTATCCATTCGGCCGAGATGCAGGCGCGGATCTTCCGTCGGCTTGGCATCAGCGAAGAGGAAGCCAGGCTTCGTTTCGGCTTCTTTCTCGAAGCGCTCGAGTACGGCACGCCGCCGCACGGCGGCATCGCGCTTGGTCTCGATCGCATCATTGCGATTCTTGCGAACGAGTCGTCCATTCGCGAAGTGATCGCGTTCCCGAAGACGGCGACGGCCACCGACCTCATGGCGGACGCGCCGTCCACTGTCGATGCGAAGCAGCTGCGTGAGCTGCACTTGCGGATTCAACAGTAACCCGTGGCACAGACCAAACGCATCACCGTACCCGAGAACAGCGCGTCCACGCTGTTCGGTTCGTACGACGAGAACCTCCGGCACTTCGAGTCGGTGTTCGGCGTGCGCATTCGCACGCAGGGCAGCGAGCTGGTCGTTGACGGCGCAGGCAGTGGAGCAGACCAGGTCGAACGCGTGGTGCAGCAGCTGTCGGCGCTGCTGCGCGACGGCTACAAGCTCGCGAACGGCGACGTGAA
>JBEBGB010000672.1:0-3006 GCA_040081675.1 Vicinamibacterales bacterium | reverse complement strand
GGACTCCAATACAACGCCCGGTCCGGTTCCTATTCCTACGAAGTACGCGGCAGTCGCGATCTGTTCGAGCGCGCGCCGAAGGGCGGAAGCACCGTCGTCCCCTTTGATGGTGACAGCGGAGAGTTTCGCCGCCTGTCGCAACCGACGGGTGAGCACATCGGTAACACCGTAGAGAGCTGGTTGTATGCGCTGCACATGGCGCGCATCGGTGGACGGCCGTATCAACTGCTCACGTGTCTGGTCGGGCTCGTTACGGCGATGCTATCGGTAACGGGCGTTTACATCTGGTGGAAGAAACGCGGCTTTCGGCGTGTGATCGACGCACGCGCACGGGCGCGGTCGACGCGAGCGTGCGCCGTTGCGAACAAGGTCGCGTGACTGCTGTCGTCCGAACCGGTGCCGCGGTACCCTGCCACACGAACGCCCAGGTGGCCGCAGGATGTCGTCGCCGTTCGTGACGACGTGAGGAGTGCAACTCGTGCGAAAGACGCTCGTCGTTCTGCATCGCTACGCTGGCTTGGTGATGGCCGCGTTCATCGTTGTCGTCGCGATTACCGGGAGCCTGTTGGCGTTCAGGGTCGAGATCGAACGGCTGGTCGCGCCGCAGCTCTTCGCGCCCGACCGCGTCGGCATCCCGCTCGACGCGGCCACGCTCATCGAGCGCACGCAGTCCATCGACCCGCGCGTGCAGGTGTCAGGCGTGGACCTGAAAGACGAGGGACGCGCGCAGCTGATGTTCTCGCCGAAAGTCGACCCTGCAACCGGCAAGCGCTTCGCGCTCGACTTCACCCAGATCTTCGTCAACCCCTACACCGGAACGGAACTGGCGCGGCGCCGCTTCGGCGACCTCTCCCAGGGAATGGTCAATGCGATGCCGTTCATCCGGCAACTGCATGGCGAGCTGGTGCTGCCGAGAAGCCAGGGCGGTCCGGTGCTCGGGTGGATCGCCGTGCTGTGGACGATCGACTGTTTCGTCGCACTTTATCTTACGTTCCCCCGGTGGCATACACAGCGCCGGTCCGCCGCCGGACCCGGTTGGTTCGCACGGTGGGGACCCGCGTGGTTGGTGCAGTGGCAGCGCTCCGCCTTCCGCGTGAACTTCGACCTGCATCGTGCCGGCGGGCTCTGGACCTGGCTGCTGATGTTGATGTTCGCCTGGTCCAGCGTGTACTTGAACCTTCACTGGGTGTACGCCCCGATCACCGGGGCGGTACTCAACTATCCCCTGCACGACAACAACATGATGGGCGGGCCCCCGCTCCTGCCGAAGCCGTTGACGAACCCGGCGCTGAACTGGCATCAGGCTCAGGACCACGCCACTGCTGAACTCGTGAAGGCGGGGCTGACGCTCGTGCGCGTCGAGTCGCTCTCGTATAGCCCCGGGTCAGGTGTCTACACCTACCGCGTCGCGACGAACAAGGACTTCCAGACCACCGGTGGCCGGACGTACGTCATGCTGCGCGGCGACACGGGTGCGCTCGAGCGCATTCGCATGCCATCCGGGCAATACAGTGGCCTGACATTCACCAACTGGCTCTACGCCCTGCACATGGGCAACGTCTTCGGCCTGGTCTACCGCGTCCTCGTCTTCATCGCTGGACTGGTGCTGACGATGCTGGCGGTGACCGGTGTGTACCTGTGGTGGAAGAAGCGCGGCTTCCGCCGGCACATCGTGAAGCAGACGGTGCGCACTCGCACAGAGACCGCTGGGTTGGTGTCCGCACCGGCAGCGCTCACCACGCAAAGAGGGAACTGACACCGTGTCTGCACGCACGCGTCGCTACGCGCTCCTATGGCACCGTTACGCGGGCCTCTTTATGGCCGGGTTCCTCGCGCTGGCCGGACTCACCGGCAGTATCCTCGCGTTCCGCGACCAGATTGTACGGTGGCTGTCGCCACGGCTCTACGCCACCGTACAACCCGGCGTGCATCCGCTCGACCTCCAGACGCTCGCCCAGCGCGCGCAGGGCCTCGTCCCACACGCGCGCGTCAGCGGCGTCAGCCGGCTTGATGCCGATCAAGTGCAGGTGATGTACACGGCGGAGAAGGACCCGGCGACCGGCGTCGGCCTGTGGCTCTGGCCGATCATCTTCGTGTTCGCGTGGTCGAGCGTCATGTTCAATCTGCGCTTTCCGGTCTACGACTACGTGATGCGGTCGGTCTTCGACTACGAGTCGCAGATCCAGGTGATTCTGGAGTTGGCGAAGCGCGGCGAGATGAACAAGGACGCACAGATGCCGCTGGACATGGACTGAGGCAGGCCGAGTCCACGGGGCGCGCCCTGCTCGAAGCGCGCGGCCGCGAGCGCGGCTTCACCGTCGGCGAGTCCGCGATGGTCGGCTACGTGCCCCCGTTCGGGATGTATGCCTACGGCGCGATGACCAGCGCTGATATCAGGAGCCACGGCCCCGGTGCGGCGGTGCTCTTCAAGAAGGACGGCTCGCCGCTGCTCGTCATCGCTCCGACGCGCGATCATACCGGCAACACGGTCGAGACCTGGCTCGGTGCGCTGCATACGGCGGTGGTGTTCGGGCGCCCCTACCAGATCTTCGTGGCGTTCCTTGGACTGGTCATCGCGATGTTCTCGGTGACCGGTGTGTATTTCTGGTGGAAGAAGCGCGCGGTGCGCAAGAGGCGCAAGAACCGGCCGGCGACGAGCACTGCGGAGGCTGTTGCATGAAGGCGTCAACACCACGACGCGTGGAGCCTTCGTCTGCGAGATCGACCCGATAGCGGGATTCACCGCGGAGCAAGCGGGTTGACGAGCCTCACGCCACAGCTCTCTCTGTCCACTGCATTCCGGAGCCCGTCAGCTGCATTGCGGTTTCACTGACTGCATTGCCGCTCTCACAGAATCGCATCCTCTCCATACTGTTATCGTTGAGCGCTCCAATCGAGCGCTTGCGCGATGTGACGGTAATCGGGCGCGCGGCGCGCTATGCCGAAACCAGTACGACCGTGTTCGGCAAGATGCCAGTGTCGCAGCGCGACGTCCCGAATTCCGTC
>JBEBGB010000671.1:0-3011 GCA_040081675.1 Vicinamibacterales bacterium | reverse complement strand
TCAGTGAAAAACGCGAGGAACGTTACCTGCGCGACGGCTGCATCTGGGTCTTTCGAATCAACCGCAACTGGAGCCGCGATGCCAACGTCGACGGCAACATCGCCCGATTCATCAATCATTCGTGCACACCGAATTGCTGGTTCGAAGTGGTGGACAAGACGATTTGGATTCGAGCGTCGCGATCGATCCGCCAAGGCGAGGAACTGACGTACGACTACTCGATCATCGGCGAGCGCAATATTCCCTGCCGCTGCCGGCCTGGCTGCAGGAACATGATTTAGAGCGCGTGTCAAAAACTAAAGCACTACCACGGAGGCCACGGAGACGAACGGAAGACACGGCTCATTTGGCTCGGAATCTCCGTGTCTCAGTTCCGCTCGGTGTCCTCTGTGGTAGAGCTTTTGGTCATTTTGCAACCAGTTCTAACTAGAACAGCAGGCCCGAACTCAACTGCACGCGCGTGGAGCCAGACGAGCCGTGCGCAACATCCAGCGCCAGGCGGATGACGGTCGCCGTGAACCACACACCTCCGCCAATGCCGCGCTCGAAGTGCTGGCGACGAAGCGACTGCCCGGCGTCGTAGGCCGTCGCCGCGTCCACGAAGCCGCGCACGCCAAACTTGCCGATGTTCAGCGGAGAGCTCACCGGAAGACGAAGCTCCAGCGTTCCAGCGGCGGTAGAATCGCCGGCCACCGTTCCAGCCCGGTAACCGCGCAGTGTGCCGTCGCGGCCACGCAGCACCTTCAGATAGGCCGGCACGGCCATGCTGGACGCGTCCCGGTAGACACGCACGGCGATCGTGCTGGCGCCAGGTCCGCCGATGTACCCGTTTGCATCGAGCAGGGTCCGGGTGGGCGCCGAACTGTTCCGCACGGAGAGCCGTTCGACGGCGGCCCGAACATAGACGGCATTTCGCGACAGCATCGGGTCCACCCGTGTGTCCACAGTGGCGTCCACACCGGTCCGAATGACCTGACTGTTGGCGCCCGCGAAGCTGACGACCTCGAATCCGCCCCAGACGCCGAGCCGCAGTGCGCGAACGATCTCCCGCTCGCCGCGAATCCAGGTCTGCTCCCGGCGATCGACACTGGCCAGCGCGGCACTCTCGCGGCGCAGCAGCGAGCCGCCCACGCGCAAGCGCGTCAACCGCTCCGAGTCGAAGCGCTTCTCGTACTCGAGACCAGCGCGGCGTTCACCACCCCACGTGAGCGGAACGGAGAGGCGCGTATGTGGACCCGCCACGTTCGGCAGGGATAGCAGCGCTCCGTAGGTGAACCCGTACCCGTCTTCGGACCCAAGGAGCGGGAGAATCATCAATGGCGGTCCCCGCCGCCGCACGGCCCTCGCAGACGTCCCGTCGGCACTGACACGGATGCCGACGCGCCCTTCGTCAACGATGATGACAACCAGAATCTGAGAGGCATCTGCGATCGAGGCGTAGCGCTTCAGAATCTCGACGCGTCGAAACCGGTCGCTCTTGCGCAATCGCTCGGCGGCTTCGTCGAGGAGGGTTGGAGTCAGCTCTGTTCCGATCGGCAGGCCCGAGAGCGCGACGATATCCGCGTCGGCAGTGAGCGTGTTGCCCTGCACGCGCACGTCAGTGAGACGCTCGGCCGCCTGGCCGAGACCGAGCGCGAGAGTGAGAAGCGCAACAAGCACGGGCTAGGGTTTTTCCGGAATCGTGATCTTCGAGCGCACGTCTGGCTGGCGGTAATTCTCGTACTGCAGCGTGTAGCGAAAGTCGACGCTGCCCACGGCAACCAGCATGCGAATGTTCATTTCGAGTGCACGAGGCAGCCACACGTCCGGAAACGGCTGTCCCATGGTCATCGACGCCGACACACCATCCATCTGGGCGAGCCATTGTCCAGGAAAGAAGTTCCAGCCCAAATCGTCGCCCGTGTACTTCACGATCTGGTGCGACACCGGTTCGATCCAGAGCGTGACCTTCGACGACTTGTTCATCAGCCGTCGCAATTCGGCGTCCTCGCTCTTCGAGCGCTCGTTCGTCCGGTTCTGCCGACGCCGACGGTCGGCGTCCGTCTCATCGATCCGCTCTCGGTCACGCGATTGTCTGAACAGCTTCTCTGGGTAGTACTCGATGCGCAGCACGTCCTGGTCACCGAGGCGCTCGCGGCCGACAAGCGCGTAGCGGCCCGTGTCGAACGTGAAGCGCAGGAAGTACGCCGACGAAATGAACTGCGGCTGGCGCGATTGCTTGATGAGGCCGTCGACGTCGGTTGGTGCATCATCGCCAACGACGACTGGCTCGCCGTCGGGCGCGGCGACCTTCGCGGCTTGCGCTCGAGCCTCGCGCTTCTGTTCTCGCTCGAGAAATGTCCGTTCGTACTTCTGGCGATCGCTTTCGCTGACGGCCGCACCATTCACCTTCAGGGGACTGCGCACGAAGAAGCCGTCGCGTACGAACCAGGTGTACTCGCGCTTCTCTCCCCAGAGATTGGTACCCGACGGTCCGCGCATCTCGACCTGCTCGCGCTCGTCGAGGATGTACTGCTGCAGCTTCTTCCAGTTCGAGTCACGCTCGGCCAGCACCTGCTGCATGAACGCGTCGAGATCGGTTTGAGCAAGCGGGCGCCGCGCAAGCCACGGCATGAGCAGGAGGGCTACCACGACGGCGCACAAGACGGCGGGTCGCGGCCCCCTATCTGAGCACTGTCGTGAAATCTTGTGCATCATCGCGCTCATTGCTCGACAGTATCAGACGCAAGAAGCCATCCAGAAGTTTTACCGCCGGGATTCGGCCGCGGTTGACAAAAGCTGACGTTGCCAGATGCGCTCCGCCGCGATTGCACGAAGAACGGTTCATCCGCATTTGACTGCTATCATGGGATCTACTGCGCTCGCGCGCGGGTTAGATGTCACCCTCAAAGAGTTCCTCCAAGCCCGGCGCGGCGTCAGAAGCCATCACGAACAACGTTCGTGTCGAGGTCGAGTCCAAGTACGCCGCGGAACATTCTCAGCCGTTCCAGAGTCACTGGCACTTCCAGTAC
>JBEBGB010000670.1:0-3012 GCA_040081675.1 Vicinamibacterales bacterium | reverse complement strand
GACGCGATCAGGCGCGAGGTCCCCGGCGCACAGTACCTGGCTGCCGGCCAGCAGACGCAGACTCAGGTGATCGCGGGCAACCAGAACTGGTTCACGCGCATTCAGGGCACCGACATCGACCTGCCGCTCATCCGCGCGTGGCCAACGAAGTTCGGATCCTTCTTCAGCGCGCAAGATGTGACCAGCGCCACGAAGGTCGCCGTACTCGGCAAGACCGTCAACGACACCCTCTTTGGCCCGGACGCCGACTCGACCGGCCAGATCATCCGGATACGCAACCAGCCCTTCAAAGTCATTGGCGTCATGTCGGCCAAGGGCCAGAGCGGCATGGGACCCGACATGGACGATCAGATCCTGGTGCCCTACACCACCGTCATGAAGAAGCTGCTCGGCGTGACGTCGATTCGCGACATCACCGTGTCGGCAGCAAGCGCCAGTGAAACGGGTGCAGTTGCGGACGCGATTGCCGTGGTGCTTCGCACGCGCCACAAGATCGTGCCCGGGCAAGACGACGACTTCACGGTGCGTACGGCCGAAGAAATTGCTGACATCCGCACGCAAGCCATGGGCACCATGACGACCTTGCTGGCCGGCATCGCCGGCGTCTCGCTCATCGTCGGCGGCATCGGCATCATGAACATCATGCTGGTGTCAGTCACCGAGCGGACGCGCGAGATCGGACTCCGCATGGCGATCGGCGCCAAGGGCCGGGACGTGCTGCTCCAGTTTCTCGTCGAAGCCATTTCGCTCAGCCTCATCGGTGGCGGCATCGGCATCGCGCTCGGCTTCGGTCTCGCCGAAGGCATGTCGCGCTGGATGTCCTGGCCAGCGAAGGTTCCAGCCAATGCCGTCGGCATGGCATTCGGCTTCGCCGCCGCAGTTGGCGTGTTCTTTGGCTTCTACCCAGCGCAGAAGGCGGCACGCCTCGATCCGATCGACGCGCTCCGGTTCGAATGACCGATCAGCCGGCCGTCATCAGCATCAAGAACCTGGTCAAGACGTACGTGGTCGGTGAAGTCGAAGTGCGCGCACTGCGCGGCGTGACGCTGGACGTGCAGCCGGGCGAGTTTCTCGCCGTGACCGGCCCATCAGGCTCCGGCAAGTCAACGCTGATGCACATTCTCGGTTGTCTCGATCGGCCAACGTCGGGTCAGTACTTTCTGGATGGCCAGGATGTCTCGCAGATGTCCAAGGACGAACTGGCCGAGGTGCGCAACAACAAGATCGGCTTCGTGTTCCAGGGCTTCAACCTGCTGTCTCGCACCAGTGCGCTCGACAACGTCGAATTGCCGCTGCTCTACGGCGCCGCGAAGATGAAGTCGGCCGAGCGTCGGCGGCGTGCGATGGAATCGCTCGAAGCCGTTGGACTCGGCCAGCGGTCCGACCATCATCCCAACCAGCTCTCGGGTGGCCAGCAGCAACGCGTGGCGATTGCACGTGCGCTCATCACGCGGCCGTCCATTCTGCTTGCCGACGAGCCGACGGGCAACCTCGATACGCGCACGAGCATCGAGGTCATGGGGATCTTCCAGAAGCTGAACGTGGAACGCGGCATCACGGTCCTCGTGATTACGCACGAGCACGACATCGCGGAGTACGGCACGCGGACCATCACGTGTCGTGACGGACTCATTGTCTCCGACTCACCAGTGAAGCATCGGCGTTCTGCCGACGTCGAGCTTCAGGCGCTTCCTGCGGAAACAGTGGGATAGATCATTCCCGGGACAGGCCCATGCGTGGAATCGAGATCGGCATTCTCCTCACGGCCTCGCTCGCGCTCTCCTCCATTGCCTGCACAGTGGGCGGACAAAGCGAAGGCTCTTCTCAATCGGCTCCAAGCGGCGGTCGCGGCTCGAGCCAGGCGGTACCAATCACTGTCGCCCCTGCGGTTCAGAAAGCGGTTCCGCTCGAGATTCGAGTCATCGGCTCTGTTGAACCATCATCGTCTGTCGCGATTCGGGCTCAGGTCACCGGGGTCCTGACCGACGTCACGTTCGAGGAAGGCGACGACGTGCGCGAAGGGCAGCTGCTCTTCTCGCTGGACCGCCGTCCGCTCGAAGCCGCGCTCGCACAAGGTGAGGCCACACTGCGGCGCGATACCGCTCGAGCCGAGAATGCAGCAGCGATGGCAAAGCGCGCAGAGGAGCTTGCGAACCGAGGCATCGCAACCAGGGAGCAGGTCGACACGGCAGAGACCAACGCGCACGCGCTCGAAGCGACGCTTGCCGCCGATCGCGCGGCGATAGAGAACGCGCGCGTCCAGCTCCAGTACGCCTCTATCACGGCGCCCATCTCCGGACGCACGGGCGCGTTGCAGGTGCACCCCGGGAGTCTCGTGCGAGCGAACGACACCACGTCGCTCGTCGTAATCAACCAGATCACGCCGATCTTCGTCAGCTTCTCGGTGCCCGGGGCGCAACTGTCGATGATGACGCAGTATCTGGCCAAGGGCGACGTGCACGTCGAGGCCGAACCGCCGTCTGATGGAGCAGCGCCCTCGCAAGGACACATTACTTTCGTCGACAACGCCGTCGACCCGACCACCGGCGCGATCCGCGTCAAGGGGTCATTCGAGAACGCCGATCGACGGCTCTGGCCCGGTCAGGCCGTGAAGGTGGTCATGACGCTCGCCACAGACCCAACCGCCATCGTCGTCCCGTCGGTCGCGGTGCAAGGCGGCCAGCAGGGCTCGTATGTGTTCGTGGTCAAGGACGACAAGACCGTCGACGTGCGGCCGGTCCAGGTCGGGCGCGCAACGGGCGACAACACGATCATCACCAATGGGCTTGCCGCCGGCGAGACGGTCGTGACTGATGGGCAGATTCGCCTCGTAGCCGGCAGCAGCGTCTCGATCAAGGACAGTCCGATCGAGGCCGCACGATGACTCCAGGCACACAGGGTTTCACGATCGAGCCCGCGCGTCCGGCTGACGTGCCGCTCATCCTGTCGCTCATACAGGAACTTGCGGAGTACGAGCAACTGTCGCACGAGGTGGCCGCCACCGAGGAGGGT
>JBEBGB010000669.1:0-3013 GCA_040081675.1 Vicinamibacterales bacterium | reverse complement strand
CTTCCTTCTTTCCAATCTGAGTGGACCTTGGCCCCGAAGAAATACTCTTTGGCGGTGGCCGGATTCACAAGGGCATCCCAGACGTCTGCGCTAGATGCTTCGATCTCGATGGATGCCCTTGACACGTGTTTTCTTTCCATTCTCAGTCACTCTGCTTGCTTGACGCATAACGGATTGGCGCTCAGCCGCGGCGCCGTTCATCAGCGCGTCACATTCCCCGGACCGTTCCACCGCGCCGACGGGTGCAGCACTTGTTATGCGGCTCGCAACGCTCTATGCAGGACGAGACCTTTCTCTTCCAGAATTGCCCTCACCTCGCGAAATCCCGTCGCAAGCAAAGCCTCGGACTGTTCCCGGGCCGTCATGTACAGCTCTGTGTCGGCCATCCCGTCCGGCCCTGCAGTATGGTCGCACACGAGATACAACCCTTGGGGTTGCAGGACCGTGCGCACTATACGATGCAGACCGACAGCATGGCACTTATGCCGCAGTTCGTGAACGGCTTGCATCGTGACAACCGCATCGAATGTCCCGAGGGCATCCGTCCAGTCGCCACGTTTGAAATCCGCCGTGACGAACTGAGCGCCAGCAACCATCCGAAGGCGAGCAGACGCAAGACCGTGCATCGCTTGCGACGAGTCGAGGAGGGTGTAGCGGACGTCTGGCAAGTCCCGAACAACTGCTTCTGCGAGGAAGCCAGGGCCAGATCCGAGTTCGAGCACTGATAAGGATGGCGTCTGAAGGCCGCGAAGTTCGCTGACGATTGCGGCAAAGAACTCGGCTCGCCAGGGACGCTTGATATTTGCGGCATCGGCCCAGGCCTGAGCCTCGTCGATCCGAGAAAAGTCGATTGGGCTTGGTACGTCCATCAGAGAATCAAGCCGCATAACGCTCGCGCTGAGCCGCGCGCTGCGGCACAAGTTACCACGGACAATAGCGCGACGGTTCCAGCGCGATGTTATGCGGCCGGTCGAAGGAGAACCTCTGTTGCTGAGGCTCTCGAGAGAGCCCTGACCTCCAACGAAACCCCAAGCGGCGCGCGCTCCGCCGCAGATCAACGCCCAAACATCCGCCAGGCTATCGCCCCGATGGCAATGGCAATCGCAGCAGCAATCACGAGGGTCTGCAGGTCGATCACGAACCCGAAACCTCCACTGCCGGCCATCTGAGCACCTCACGGTCTATGTGGAATCGCGCGCGCCGCCGCTCGCAAGGCACCGCCGCTCGAAGCTGGCCCCCACGTGCCCCTGATCAACCGGATGGTCGAAGGAGCCCGCTCCGATCCGACGGTCGAAAGCAGCCTGGCGCCGCTGTGTAGCCCTCGCCTGCGAAGAAGCTAGAGAGAAATGAAGTTCTTCTTGTCGGTCCGTATAACTTGTTAGTAGACCGCCCGCCCGCGCGCAACCTGCGGCGACCTCGCATCCTCGTTGGCGGTCGTAATCTCCAGAGTCGATGGCAATTGTAGTCGGAATCCCACCGGCCCTCCCGGCGTGGTTACGCGCGAAGGCCAAGGTCGAAACCCTCGGCCACACGGCGGATCTGCGTGGATACGCGCCAACGCTGGCGCGTATCCGTCCAGACCGACGAGGGCGCGATGCCGGGAAGCGATTGAGCAGCCTGCAGTTCCAGTCTGGTCGCACACGCGGGCCCTCGCGGGATACGCGCGAGCCTCGCGCGTATCCACTCACAGCCGGTCCAGAGGACTCTTCACGCCCAGCGCCCCACGCTGCAGCACGTGGAGATACGTCATCGTCGTCCGCACGTCTCGGTGGCCGAGCAGTTCCTGCACCGTACGAATGTCATACCCGGCTTCGAGCAAGTGCGTCGCGAAACAGTGGCGCAGCGTGTGCGGCCCAACCCGCTTCACGATGCCGGCCACTCGCGCGGCGTGGGCCACCGCCTTCTGCACGACGGACTCGTGCAGGTGATACCGCGACGGCGGCCCGAACCGCCGATCCCGGCAGATCCGCGTCGCCGGAAATACGAACTGCCACCGCCACTCAGTCGGCGCCGTGGGGAACTTGCGATCCAGCGCACACGGCAGGACCACCCGTCCGAATCCGCGCGCCAGATCCGCCTCATGAATCCGGCGCACATCTGCGAGGTGCGCCGTCAGGACCTCCCTCGCCGCCGCGGGCAGCATCGTCATCCGGTCTTTTCGCCCCTTCCCTTGCCGCACGATGATCTGGTGGCGATCGAAATCGAGGTCCTTGACCCGAAGCGTAAGACACTCCTCCAGCCTGAGCCCCGCGCCGTAGAGCAGCGTGACCACGAGCCGCATCGTACCCGCCAGCGGCTTGAGCAACGCCGTCACCTCGTCCCGGCTGAGCACGACCGGCAATCGCTCGGGCGTGCGCGTTCGCACAACCGGTGGAACGCCACCGATCTCGATCGCGAGTACAGCCTTGTAGAGAAACAGCACGGCGCTGAGCGCCTGGTTCTGCGTCGAGGCGCTCACCTGCTGGTGCTCCGCCAGCCAGCTCAGAAACGCCGAGAGGTCGGCCCCGCCCAACGTACGCGGACTGCCTGGCGAACCCGATCGAGCAGCTTCGGAGTCTTGCCGTCCATCAGTCCGGTGAGGGCGAGTACCGTGCACGGGATCGGCCAGTGCGGATTCGGCCGGATGACGTGCGGAGCGTCGGCAATGCTGCACAAACTGCCTCACGCCCAGGGCGCCAGGTACGCAGAATCTGCACACGACAGAGACGACAGGAAATATGTAGAGGGGTGTCCAGGTTGACGGACTGCCTGCTCTGCAACCCTCGCGCCCCCCAACATATCCGGCCGACCGCCATGATGCCGTGTGCCTCGCAGGCGGAGGCCAGACAGCAAAGGTCTGCACAGCCACCACCGTCGTCCGTGGCGGCCCTTCGCATCCTATAATCGCGGCCATGCCCGAGCAGCCTCCACTCGACCCGCCCAAGATGCGTGTCTTCACGACCGGGCCCGACAAGAACGACGACAAGATGATCTGTGAGCGCTGCGGCATCGCCGAGATGTATCGGATGCACGC
>JBEBGB010000668.1:0-3015 GCA_040081675.1 Vicinamibacterales bacterium | reverse complement strand
ATGCCGGCGCGCATTCTGTCGATCGCGGCCCGGCACTTGAAGGACGCAGCTCGCATCACCATCGCCCGTGAGAAGGCGGCAGCCAACACCGTCCCCCGCGTTCGTCAGGTGGCCTACATCGTTGGTCGAGCACACAAGCTCGCCGCGCTGACGCGAATCCTCGATATGGAGGACCCGGTCGCGACGCTTGTGTTCTGTCGGACTCGCATCGAAGTCGAGAACCTGGTCGAAACAATCACGGCGCACGGCCAACGGGCGGAAGCGTTGCACGGAGGCATGCTGCAAAAGCAGCGCGACAAGGTGATGGGCCACTTTCGCGCGAAGAAGGCCGACTTGCTCGTGGCAACCGATGTCGCGGCGCGTGGCTTGGACATCGAGCACCTGTCGCACGTCGTGAACTACGACGTACCGGCTTCGCCAGAGGTGTACCTGCACCGTATTGGACGCACGGGGCGAGCCGGGCGAGGCGGCACGGCCATCACGCTCGCCGAACCGCGAGAGCATCGGCTGCTCCGGGTGATCGAGCAGTTCACGAAGGCGAAGATCGACGTGGCCACGGTGCCGACTGTCGCGGACCTGCGCGCACGGCAACTCGACATCACGCGGGCCGCCCTGCGTGAGCGGCTGCTTGCCGGAGATTTCGATCACGTACGCGTCGTCATCGACTCACTCAGCGAAGAGTTCGACATCGTCGACATCGCCAGTGCGGCAGTGCACATGGCACACGCGGCGTCGGCCGGCGACGGCGACGACCGCGAGATTCCGGTAATCGATGTCAACGCTCGCTCCGAGCGGCCGCAACGCCCGAGAGGCGAATTCAACTCGGGCGCGCCTGGTCCGAGAGGCCGGCTGGTCGCTGGGCCACCAGACGGAGGGGAGACGCGCCGGCCACGTCCGACACGCGGTCGCACGAGCGATGGTCCCTTCGTTCGGTTGTTCGTGGGTGCCGGCCGCCTGGCCGGCGTGCGCCCTGGCGATCTGGTCGGCGCGATCACAGGCGAGGCCGGAATCGAGTCTCGATCGCTCGGCGCCATCGAGATCGCCGACAATTTCTCGCTCGTCGAAGTCGAAGAATCGCTGGCTGACGAGGTGATCGCCGCGATGCGTTCAGCCTCCATCCGCGGCAAGAAAGTCCAGTTTCGACGGGAACGCGCCAACGGCTAGCAGCTTGACTCATCTGCGTATTAGAGCGGTCTTCAGCTTCGTGTAGGGAGACAGACCCAAGCACGAAGGACCGCGCGCTGCGTCGATGGTTGTCACGGAACTTGCTTGCGGATCGTCGGAGGTGTGCCTTGAAGCGCCCAGGACGCTGGTTTGTGTGGACAATGCTCAGCCTGGCGTGTGTCGTGGCCTTCGTACTTGGAGTAGCGATCCGGAGACCCTTCACCTCAGAGGCATTACGCAAGAAGGTTGTCGAAGCCTTGGCCGAGGCGCTCGATTCGGAGGTGACGCTTCAGTCACTCACCCTACACGGCTATCCCGGTTTCGATGCCGTGGGCGAAGGCTTGGTCGTGCGTCATCACGGACGAACCGATGTGCCGCCCCTCATCCTGGTGCAAAGCTTCACGGTCAGCGCGGGCTTCAGGAATCTCTGGCGCGGTCGAGTCGACCGCGTGGTCCTTCAGGGACTTGAAATCAACATTCCTCCCCTTGGCTCGACGGACACCACTGTCCGGCCGCAGGCCGTCGCCGCGCCGGGCGTTGTCTCGAAGAGTCGGAACCCCTTCAAGCGTCTGGGTCCATTCGCGCGGACGCTGACCATCGACGAGATCCAGGCCCCTGAGACCGCCATGACGCTGTTTCGACGCGACCCTGCGAAGGAACCTCGCATCTGGTATCTGCACGGGGTCCGGCTGCGAGACGTTCGTGCCGGCGGCGCCATGCGCTTCGAGTCGCTGCTGACCAACGCCGTGCCTCCCGGGCAGGTTTTGACTTCGGGCGTGTTTGGTCCCTGGCAGCGGGAGGATCCTGGAGCCAGCGCGATCGAGGGCACGTTCGTCTTCAATAACGCCGACTTGAGTGTATTTCGAGGCATCTCCGGCATCCTCACCGCGAAAGGCTCGTTCAATGGATCGCTCGGTCGGATCAGCATCGATGGCCAGACCGAGACCCCCAACTTCATGGTGAACATCAGCGGGAATCCGGTTCTCCTGTCAGCCACCTATCACGCAATTGTGGACGCCACCAACGGCGACACCACGCTGGACCCGGTACACGCGACCTTTCTCGGCACCTCGCTCGTTGCTCGCGGAGGTGTGTACGACACCCCTGGCCCCGCGGGTCATGTGGTTCGCCTATCTGTGGAGATCGCCGACGGACGCATCGAAGACATCATGAAATTGACGATGCATACGCCGACGCCCCCGATGAAGGGACGGCTCAGGCTTCAGACTCAGTTGGTCATTCCACCAGGCAAGATCGATGTGGTCGACAAACTCGAACTCGAAGGACAGTTCGACATCGCCCGTGGCGGCTTCACGAACAGGGGCGTCCAGAACAGGATCAACGGACTGAGTCGAATGGCGCGAGGACGAGTGCGGGCCGAACCCGAGGCGCAGGCTACGACGGTGACGTCCGACTTCCAGGGACGCTTCGCGGTGCGAAAAGGGCGTGTGGACCTGCGCGCCGTGAGCTTCACCGTGCCAGGTGCGGTTGTCACAGTGGACGGAGTCTACGCGGTCCGTTCCGAGGCGCTCGCCTTCAAGGGCAGTCTCCACATGGAGGCGAAGCTGTCGCAGACAGTCACGGGACTCAAGTCGTGGTTGTTGAAGCTGGCCGACCCGGTCTTCAGAAAGAACGGTCGAACAGTCGTGCCCTTGAGTATCACTGGCACTCGTAACTCGCCCCACATCGGGTTGGACGTCAAGCGGGTCTTCAAGTCGAAGTGAGTACGGTCCACGCGGTGCGGGTTCACCCCGCGAGTTCGTGCGAGTCGAGGCGGCGGCGCGGACCGTTCTCCAAGTAGTGCGACTCGACGAAGTCGATGCCTTCCGCCGTGATGGCCAGCTTCGAGTT
>JBEBGB010000126.1:0-11313 GCA_040081675.1 Vicinamibacterales bacterium | reverse complement strand
CGCGTCGACCGTTCGTTCGTCGAGAAATTCGTGCGGGTTGTCACGCACCTTGTCCCACAAGCCGGACAGGATGGCCGACGCCTTCTTGAACTCGGCGGTGGCGATCTGATTCTCGTAGACAGCTTCGAAGAGGAAGCTTCGCAGTGCCAGCAGAGCCTCGAGAACGCCGTCGCTCATCCGAATCTCGATGAGTCCACCGTCGAGCGTGTGCGTGACGACGTCCTTCACCAGGACGCCTATGCGCGCGGACGAAGTCTGGCCGAGCACAGCGATGGGCTGCTCGGGCAAATCCTCGGCTTCGAGGATGCCGGCACGAATGGCGTCATCGATGTCGTGGTTCACATACGCGATGAGGTCGGCTACGCGCATGATCTGACCCTCGATGGTGCTGGACCGGAGGCCGGCCTCCATGCCCACGGGCGCGCCGGACTTCCCTTTCGAGTGCTTCGCGATGCCGTCGCGCACTTCCCAACTGAGGTTCAGCCCCTTGCCGTTGTTCTCGAGCAAGTCGACGATTCGCAGGCTCTGCTCGTAATGATTGAAGCCGCCCGGCATCAGCGCGTTGATGACGCGCTCGCCTGCGTGCCCAAACGGCGTGTGCCCGAGATCGTGGCCGAGGGCGATGGCCTCGGTCAGCTCCTCATGCAGACGCAACACCTTGGCGATGGTGCGTGCGATCTGCGAGACCTCGAGCGTGTGCGTGAGGCGTGTGCGGTAGTGGTCCCCCGTCGGCGCGAAGAAGACCTGCGTCTTGTGCTTCAACCGGCGAAAGGCCTTGCAGTGGATGATGCGGTCGCGGTCACGTTGAAAAGCCGGACGTACGTCGTCTTCCGCTTCGGGACGCAACCGCCCGCGTGACTCGGCAGCCTTCGCCGCCTGCGGGGCGAGGATGTCTCGTTCGCGTTGCTCGAGCTGCTCCCGAATGGTCATCCGGCGATGATCTCACGAAGGAAGCTGGTGCCGTGCGCAAGTTCGCCCAGCGCGAAGTTCTCGGCGAGCGTCTGGGCGAGGTCGGCAAAGGTGGCGCGTGTGCCGAGCGAGACACCTCGTCGGACCCGAGCGCCCGTGACCAGCACGGGCACGTACTCGCGCGCATGGTCTGTGCTCGGTGTCGTGGGATCGTTACCGTGATCGGCTGTCACGATGAGCAGGTCGTCCGCGCCAAGACGCGGCAACAGATCAGCAAGCCTGGCGTCGAATCGCTCGAGGTTTGCTGCATAGCCCGCCACGTCGTTCCGATGTCCGTACTGAGTGTCGAAGTCCACCAGGTTGGCGAAGACGAATCCCTGAGCTGTCTGTTCGAGTTCCGCCACCACACAATCCATACCCTCGGCGTCGCTCGCAGTGTGCCGCGAGCGAGTGATGCCGCGTCCTGCGAAGAGGTCCTTGATCTTCCCAATGCCGACGACGGGAATGCCCGCGGCGGTGGCACGGTCGAGGAACGTCTCTCCGAAGGGTGGCAACGCGTAGTCGTGCCGATTCGAGGTGCGCTTGAACGCGCCGGGTTGTCCAACAAACGGCCGGGCGATAACGCGGCCAACGCCGAGACCTTGTCCTACCAACGCGTAGGCCACTTCGCAGGCGCGGTACAACTCCGGCACCGAGACCACGTCCTCGTGGGCCGCGATCTGAAACACGCTGTCGGCCGACGTGTAGACGATGAAGTGGCCGGTGCGCATGTGCTCGGCACCCAAATCGTCGAGGATCTGCGTACCGGATGCGACAGCGTTCCCAAGCACGCCGCGTCCAGTCCGACGTGAGAACTCGGCAATGATCTCGGGCGGGAAGCCATGAGGAAACGTGGGGAACGGCCGTTCGAGGACGATGCCCATCATCTCCCAGTGTCCGGTGACCGAGTCCTTCCCCGCCGAGGCCTCCGCCATTCGGCCGAATGCGCCAGCGCTGGTGCCGTCTTCAGGCGCGGTGCCAATCGAGGCGACATTGGCAAGTCCGAGCGAACGCAAGGTTGGCAGCCGCAGCGGCACCTGGCGTGAGATGTTGCCCAGCGTGTCGCTGCCCTCGTCGCCGTAGGCGGCAGCGTCAGGCAACTCGCCGATGCCGACGCTGTCCATCACGATGACGATGACGCGCGGAAATGTGTGAGGCACGGTGGACGGTTCGAGTTCAGGTGGAATCGCGACCCAGACGCGTGGCGAGCGCGTCGTCAACGGCCGCCAGCGTGGCCAGTGACTCGCCAGGACCTTCAAACCATTCTAGATCAGGCTCCTTCTTGAGCCAGGTGCGCTGGCGCCGTGCGTACTGTCGATTCTCGCGCACGATGAGTTCGCGCGTGGACGCTTCGTCGCGCACGCCGTGCAAGTGCTCGAGCGCCTGGCGATACACGAGTCCACCAAACGGTCTCGCCGACTCGGGCACTCCGCGCGCGAGCAGCCCACGAATCTCGTCCAGCAATCCTCGCGCAAACTGCTGCTCGACTCGCCTTGCGACGCGCGCCATCGTCAACTCGGCCGAAATGTGCAACGCAACGGAGATGATCCGAGTGCCCGCCAGCGGCGACACGGTGTCCGCGAAATGCGCGGTCAGTGGTTTGCCCGTGAGGAAGTAGACCTCGAGCGCACGAATCATTCGCTTGCGATCGCCAGACGGAATGCGCTCGGCCGAAGCACGATCGACCCGCGCGAGCATCCGGTGGAGAAACGGCGAGCCTCTGCGTTCAGCAAGGCCTTCCAACCGCGTTCGCGTACGCTCGTCTGCGCCTGGTCCAGGGAACAACCCGCGCGTCAGGGCCCGGTAATAGAACCCCGTCCCTCCGACGAGAATCGGCAGGCGCCCCCGCGCGTGAATCTCGCCCGCAAGCCTGGACCCGTCGCCGGCGAACCTGGCTGCGGTGTAGACCTCCGTCGGTTCGACGATGTCGATGAGATGGTGGGGAACTCCGCGTCGCTCGTTGATGGGCACCTTGTCGGTGCCGATGTCGAACCCTCGATAGACGGCGGTCGAATCGCAGTTGATGATCTCGCCGTTCCAGCGTTCGGCCAGCGCGAGTGCCAGGGCGCTCTTGCCGGTAGCCGTCGCGCCGAGCACGGCCACGACTGTCGGTTCAGCCACTCAGGACCAGGCGGTATAGCACGAACAGCGTAAAGAGGATCACGAGGATGACCAGCCCGATCTGCTGCGATCGGTTCACTGCGGTTCTTCGTTGTAGAAGAACGTCACCGTGAAGAACGCCTGTTCCGACGGGTACTCTGGCGGCAACGGCGCTGTGGGATTGGACGAGGCCAGCGCGCCGTACGCGGCGTTGTTGAACGCACCAACGGGCGAGGCGCCAACGACCTGAAGGTCGGTGATGGTGCCGTCTTTGTGCACGTTGAAGGTGACCACGACGTGGCCCTTCATCGACATCGCCGCGTAGGGAATCAGCCAGTTCCGCTTGACCTGGGCCACAAAGCGTCTAATCCACGGCCCGAACTCCACGCCCTTGGTGTCGAACTGAATGGCGGGGCCGAACGCACCTCCACCCTGGGCGTTGTCGAAATTGTCCTTCTGCACATAGCGCTGCAGATTGCGCAAGGCCTCGCCGAGCGTGCCCCCGTTGGTCATCGATCGGCCGGCCGCACCACTGCGCGGGGCTTGCGGCTGCGACGATGGCACTTGCAAGGCCGTCTGCGTGTCCGGCAAGCGCAGTTGGTTCTCGGCAACCTGGGCTTCTTCGGGTTTGGGAGTCTGCTGCTGACCGGCGAGTGGGTCGGGCGCCGGGCCCTTGTCCCGGGCTTGTTGTTCTTGCGCACGCTCGACGCGTTCACGCGTATTGCCAAGTGAGCGCGGAAGGGGGTCGGCTGGCTTCGGAGCCGGCTTGGGTGCGGCAGCCTTGCGATCGAGGTCCGAGAGTTCTGCGCGCTCTGGCGGCTTCAACGCCTTGAGATCGACGCTCGGTTCGACAAAGACGAACCGCGCGCGGTCCTTGTCCTGCTCCACCAGCGCATTCATGGCTTCCTGTTTCTTCCGAAGCGCCTCCATGTCGACCCTGAACAGGTTCGGCGAGGTGAGTGCGATGATGACGAAGATCAGATGTACGACAAGAGACAGCAGGACGCCTTCGCGCCAGGACATGACGCTTCCAACGGGCGAGATGTCCGGATGGGTCTCGTCGATCTCGAAGTACATCAGTAAGTTACCGGCATTATAGCAGTGCCGCGTCAGGGAAGCATGAACTGCCGGCCTGCGAGCAGCTACGGCCGCTGGGCCGTATACAGATAGACGATGCCGAAGGTGAGCGGGACTGCTCGAATCGCGACAAATCCCTGTTGTCGCAGAATTGTCACGAACTCGTCAGGTGTGGCGAACGCACCTACAGACGCCGGCAAGTACCCATACGCCGCGTTGTGCTTCGAAATGATCCGCCCGATGAGCGGGAGCACGCGATTGAAGTACCACAGATAGGCCGTGCGAACGCCGGGCGTGGTCGGGATGGCAAACTCGAGGACGGCCACGCGTCCGCCCGGACGCAGCACCCGAAAGATCTCCGCGCACGCGCCGCCCGTGTTTTGCACGTTGCGGATTCCGAAGGCGACCGTCACGGCGTCCACCGACTGATCCCGAGCGGGCACGTTTGCCGCATCGCCTCGAACGAGCGCGACCCTTGACGTGATGCGGCGCTCGCGAGTCTTGGCAAGTCCGACCTGCAGCATTGCCGCGGCGAAGTCGACGCCGAGTACGCGCGCGGCACCCGGCGTGGCGTCAATCGCGGCCAGCGCGAGGTCGGCGGTTCCGGTGCACAGGTCGAGCACGCGTTCGCGTCCGGTCAAGCCGAGGGAGGCAATCGCCTTCCGCCGCCAGCGCTTGTCGATGCCCGCGCTGAGCAGATGGTTGAGAAAATCGTAGTTCCCCGCAATGGCGTCGAACATGCCCGCGATGCGATCGGGCGACTTGTTCACCTCGGGTGCGGCAACGCTCACCGCTGCACCTTGCCGGTCCACATCGGATACAGCTCGTGCTCGAAGCCAAGAGCCGACAGGATCTTCCCCGCCATGAAGTCGGCCAGGTGATCGAGCGTCTGCGGCATCTGGTAGAAGGCCGGCATCGCCGGCAGCATGATGGCCCCGGCCTCGGCACAGAGGACCATGTTGCGCAACTGCATCAGGCTCATCGGTGTCTCGCGCGGCACGATGACAAGTGGACGCCGTTCCTTGAGCATGACGTCAGCGGCCCGTTCGACCAGATTGCGCGACAAGCCGTGCGCGACGGCCGCCAGGGTCTTCATGGAGCATGGGACGATGACCATGCCCTTGCAACCGTGACTGCCGCTGGCGATTGTGGCGCCGAGGTCGCGGTTGGCGTGCACGGTGACGGTGCCCTTCTGCACCGAGTCTCCGAACTTCGCCGTCAGATACGGAATCAGACGATCGACCGTGGCCTCATCACCGAGCTCGTCGCGCAGCAGTCGGCGGCCATAGTCGGACACGACCAGCTCGACGTGCAGGCCTCGTTCGAGCAGCGCCGCCAGCGTGCGCGTCGCATACAAGGCACCACTCGCCCCAGTAATGGCCATCGCCACGGTACCCTGACGATCAGCGGACATACATGGACACACCAAGAACGAGCAGATACAGGATGCCGACGTACCCGTTCAGGTCGAAGGCACGCTTCACCTGTGAAAGGTCGTCAGCGCTGACCAGCGACTGTTCATAGACAAGCATCGCGCCGACAATGCCGACGCCAGCGAAGTAGAACGCCGGCAGTGGCGTCACCCACGCGAGTGCCACGAAGCACGCGAGGGTCACAAGATGCATGACGCGCGAAATCAGCAGCGCCCGAGGCACGCCGAATCGAACGGGGATCGATCGCAGGCCGTGCGCGCGGTCGAACTCGAGATCCTGACAGGCATACAACACGTCGAATCCACCGACCCACGTGCCAATCGCACTGGCCAGCAGCCACGGCTCCCACCCGCCGAGGCCGCCGACTGCGAGCCATCCGCCCACAGGCGCGACGGCCATCGCCAGGCCGAGAAACAGTTGCGTGTAGGTGGTGAAGCGCTTCGCCAGCGAGTACCAGAAGACGATGCCCAGCGCCACAGGCGATAAGAGCAGACAGACCCAGTTGAGCCGCGACGCAGCGAAGATGAACGCTGCGGACGCAACCGTCACGAACAGCGTGGCTTCACGCGTGCTCATGGCACCACGCGGAATCTCACGATTCGCGGTTCGCGGATTCAGCGCATCGAAGCGTGCGTCAACCAGCCTGTTGAATCCCATCGCCGCGGACCGGGCGGCGACCATCGCGACCAGAATCCAGCCCACCATCGACCACGTAACGGCGTGCTGACGCGACGCCAGCAGTGCTCCAGCCAGCGCGAACGGCAGCGCAAAGACGGAGTGGCTGAAGCGGACAAAAGACAAGTACGTACGAATGCGTTCGAACATCATCGTGTCGCGCTGGAGGCTTCTCCAACCCAGGACAGCTGGCTCGGCTCGATTCCCGAGACCAGATATTCTTCCACATCGCTCACCGGGCTCGGAATCGTCACCGCCAACAGGCGAGCGCGCTTCCCAGCTTCGATCGAGCCGAGTTCAGTCTCGAAGCCGAGAGCCCGCGCCCCTTGCAAGGTCGCACTCTCGAGCAGCTGCGACGCGGGAACGTCGGGTGCCAGCGAGCGCATGGACGCAAGTTCCGCGAACACGTTGAGATCTGGAGTGCTTGCAAGGCTGTCTGTCCCCACTGCGACGGCAACACCTGACGCATAGAACGACGCGATGGGCGGCGTTCCCGCACCCGTGAACGCATTGCTGCGTGGACATGTCACCAGCGTCGCCCCTCGCGCGGACAACCGGGCCAGGTCGGCACGCGACATCTGCACACCGTGGACGACCACCGACCGGGCATTCAGAAACCCTGCATCATCGAGATACTGAACGGGACTCACACCGGGCGCAGTCCAGGTGGGGTCCCACGATCCAACCTGCTCGAGAAAGGTTCGCCATTCGCCGCCGCCCGAGCCGATGAACTCGGTCTCCTCACGCGATTCACCCAGGTGGATGCTGCACGGCAGATGAGTTCGCCGGTCCATCGCGCGGCGAATCTCCCGGAACACCGAAGGCGCGACCGAGTACGGCGCGTGCGCCGCGAGGCTGGCCCGAATGTGGTCGTTCTCTTCGAGCGCGTCGATACGAGTGCAGGCATCCGCCACAAGGCCGGCTGCGTCTGGTGTGTTGAAGCGAATCAACTCGTAGAACAGTACGGCCGATAACGGGCTCTCGACCAGTGGCGCGTACGTCACCAGGGTGTTGCTGATGTCGCCGACAAGCGCCGAGCCGCTCTGCACCGCTTGCCGAATGCCAGCGCGGACTCCGTCGAGCACTTCGGTGGCCTGTGGGTCTGGGCGCGATCGTCGCGCCGCCATGACGCCGCGTACCCATGTGACGAACGCGGCCGACGGCGGAATCTGTTGTCGCAGGTACGAGAGCTCGAGGTGTGTATGAGCGTTGACGAGGCCTGGCATGAGCGCCACAGCCCCAAGGTCTTCTTCCCGAACCGCCTGCGTCCGGCCACGCCCGACTGCCACGATGCGGTCGTGATCCACGTCCACCCAGCCGTCTCGAAAAGGCGGCGCAGCGATGGGCACGACCCAGGCCGCGCGGTATCGAATCACGACGAGAGCACGCGGAGCTTCTTGCCGGCGCGGCTGCGCGCAGGGTAGTTCATCAGCTCGGCGGGGACGCTGTCGTCGCCTTCTTCGCGGGCTGTCGCCAGTTCGAGCATGCGCGGTACGTCGCGCTCGCGGAAAATCGGGTCGCCCAGCACCTCGTAGTGCATGTTGCGGCGCCTGGCGGCGAACCCGGCATCCTCGATGTTGCGGACGATTTCGACTTCGTCCATGCAGTAGCTCGCGCCCGCGGCACGCACCACGTTCTCTTCGATCATCACGCTGCCCATGTCGTTCGCGCCGTACGCGAGACTGAGCTGTCCCACTTTCCCGCCCTGCGTCACCCAGGACGCCTGCAAGCTCGGAAAATTGTCGAGCACGATGCGCGACACAGCCAGAGTGCGGAGATAGTCGATCCCCGTCGCCTCGCTGCCAGCGAGCTCGGTGTGGTCTGGCTGATAGCTCCAGGTGATGAATGCGGTGAATCCACCGGTTTCGTCCTGAAGACTGCGCAGTCGGAGCAAATGTTCGAGCCGCTCTTCGTCGGTCTCCACCGTTCCGTACATCATCGTCGCGGTCGTACGCAGACCTTTGCCGTGGGCCTGTCGCATCACGTCCAGCCACTCGTCAGCCGAGGCCTTGCCGTAGCAGTGCAGCAACTTGCGAACGCGGTCGACAAGGATCTCGGCGCCGCCGCCGGGCACGCTGTCGAGTCCGGCCGCGATCAACCTGTCGAGCACCGCTGACACGGGAAGCTGCGAGAGACGCGACAAGTTGATGACTTCGGGTGGCGAGAGCGCATGCAACTTGAAGGTCGGATATCGCTCCTTGACGGCGCGGAACAGATCTTCGTACCACTCGATCGGCAGATCGGGGTTGTGCCCACCCTGGAGCAACAGCTGCACGCCGCCGACTGCGATGGTTTCGTCGATCTTTCGGAACAACTCGTCGAAGCCGAGGACGTAGCCCTCGGGTGAGCCCACCTCGCGATAGAACGCACAGAAATTGCACCGAGCCACGCACACGTTCGTGTAGTTCACGTTGCGATCGATGATGTAGGTGACGATGCCTTCGGGATGCTTACGGGCCCGAATCGCGTCGGCAAGTTGACCGAGCAGCGGTGTGGGCGCCTCGCGGTACAACGCCAGCGCCTCAGCGGCGTCGACACGCCCACCGGCTCGGACCTTGTCGGCGATCTGCGCAATATTCATGGCGGTCATGGCGTTACCTGCAGCACAAGCGCACTGGTCCGCATTCAGCGTTCGCTCTCGAAGTAGACCGGAGCGGTCGCGCTGGTCACAATGCCGGCCTCGGCCGCGTAGCGGTAGAAGAGTTCGAGCCCGGCGCGTTCCTCGGAGCCGAGGGAATACTTGATATTATCCCGCAGGTACGACTCGGCAACCGCCTGCCGCGCTGGATCGCCAGGGTAGTAGGCCTCCGCGATTTCGCGCGTTCGAGCCATCGCCTCGTCGCGAGTGCGACACAGGACGGTTACGTCCTCCGGACTCACAACTCCCGGACGACCAGCCCAGAAGGCGTAGACGAATGGAAGGCCAGTGGTCGTGGTCCACAGGGCTCCAAGGTCGATCTTCTGCACCGCGACAGATCTTTCCGTAGCGCCAGAGCCCACGCGCACCGGACCATCGCCAAGGAACAGCGCGTTGTCGCCGATGATCAGAGCGGCATCGGCGCGTGCGAGCATCGACGGCAGATCTGGGCCCTGCGACTCGAAGGTCGGCGAGATGCCGAAGACCCTGGCACACATGACGCGAGCGAGCGCAACGGATGTGCGAGAGCTGGTGTCCAACGCGATCGAGCGCACATCGCCGATGTCACGCGTCGTGAAGACCGCGACAGATGCGACCGCACCCCGAGACGCGATGGCCAGGTCTGGCACGATGCGGTAGGTGTTGGGACCGGACGCGGCCCGCAAGAATTCGATCGAAGGGATGAGACCGAGGTCGGTCTCGCCGGCGTGGAGTAACTCGGCGCAGCGAGCCGGCAGATCGAAGCGAACGTCGAACTTCGGCTGCTGCTCGAGGCCGAATACCAGAGGACGCGCGTTGAGATACCCGACAGCGCCAATGCGAACCGGCTTCATGCTGTCCGGATGTCGAAGCGTCCATTGCGCTCCACAGGATCGAGCGATGCGGCGCGGATGTTCCTGCGCACTTCCTCGAGAGGCGCACGCCGCCGCCCTTCAGCCAGGTCGTCAACCGGCGACACGGCATCGAGATCGTCAGCGCCGACGGTGAGCGCCACCTGTGCGAGCTTCGGGCCGTAGAGCGACCAGTCGACCTGAATACTTGGAATGTTCTGGACGAAGAGTCGTGCGAGGGCCACCCGCCGCACATCGTCGTACCCGGTCGTCGGCACGGCGGGGTTCACCACGCGTGGGAGCGGTGCGAACGCGCGAAGCACGCCCACCTGGTGCTCGAGTGCAGCAATCTGTCTGTAGAGCGCGGCGATGTCAGCCGACGGCAACGCATGAACGGTGAGACGGGCGACGGACAATCCGGCGATGTTCGTTTCTTCGATCGCAAGCCGGGGATCGCGCAGTTGGTCGAACGGCGCCTCGGCTACCAGTTCCAGACCGGCCCTCTCGAGATGCTCGAGCAGGCTTCGCAGCGGGACGTGCTCGGCTGCCGCGAGCCGTTCCAGGTCGGCCAGGGAGAACGCCGAAACGGGCGTCCCGCCCGCTGCCGCTACCACCTCGCGAACGCGGTCAACCGCGGCGATGGCAGTCGCGGGGGTGCCGACGATGCGCACTTCGCCGGCGGTCTGGGGAACGGACAACGGGCTGCCTGGCGTCGCGTCGACGTCGAGCACGCGCACAAAGGTCGCGCGCGTCCCGTGTCGGCTGCGACGAACGTCGTCGGCAGCCATGCCGAGACTGATGATGTCGTGACTGGAGGCGAGTGTGCTGAGTTCAGCGTCGGTAACGGTCATTCCAACGCTCGATCATATCAGCGGACCATTAGTGTCGTGTCCCACAAGTTCGTTTGCATTCGGCCGGCGCCCTCGGTGCAACAACGAACTTCTGGGACGCGACACCAGCTCGCACACGTCCCGAAGTGCTAACGGGACTGCCGGAATCACGGCGTACTGAGCGGATGGGCCGATGGCGTCTAGAAAACCCTGCCAAAGTGGCGCGGCCTGGCTGGCAAGCCGTATGCGTGCTTCGTAGGCATGGCTACTACCATCGGAGCGAACACGTTTCTTCAGCGGCTCATCGGTGCCGCAGCGTTGGACGCGGCCATCTACGAGGAAGTGGAAGCCGACCCCAGCGCCACGCCGCAGGCCATGGCCATCGTCGTCTTGTCGAGCATCGCGATGGGGATTGGCGCCCGAGGTCTCGGTGCGGGTTCATCAGCCATCGCCGTTTTTGGCGTAATTGCGCTCCTCACATGGGCGGCGTGGGCGCTCCTCATGTTCGAGATCGGCGCGCGATGGCTGCCGGGCCGGAAGACGCACTCCGACCCGTACGAATTGCTGCGCACGCTCGGTTTCGCGGCGACACCGGGATTTGCAGCAGTTCTGGCCGCCGTGCCGCTGGTCTCGGTGACGGTCCTGGTGGGCGCATCGCTGTGGATGCTGGCGGCGATGGTGGTGGCTGTGCGTCAGGCGCTCGACTACGAGACGACGGCCCGCGCGGCGATGGTCTGTCTTCTCGGAGTGGTACTGGCGCTGGTGCTCGCCGGGGTGCTGGG
>JBEBGB010000667.1:0-3016 GCA_040081675.1 Vicinamibacterales bacterium | reverse complement strand
GGAAGGCAGTTCGTCGCCGAAGCGCGTCAACTCACCATGGTCGACGACGAATCGTACGACTTCGTGTTGTCGTCCCACTGCCTGGAACACCTTGCGGATCCGCTCGGCGGCCTCGAAGAATGGATGCGCGTGCTCCGTTCAGGAGGTGTGCTCGCGCTCGTCGTCCCGCACAAAGACGCCACGTTCGACCATCGCCGCCCCGTTACCAGCCTTCAACACCTGCTCGACGACCGCGAACGGCGCACTGCCGAAGACGACGAGACGCATCTTGACGAGGTGCTTCGATTGACGGACTTGTCGCTTACGCCGGGCGTGGATGACCGGGCCTCGTTCGAAGCGCGCTCGCGGCGGAATGTCGAGAACCGCTGCGTTCATCATCATGTCTTCGACACGCGTCTGATGATGGAGGTTCTCACCGAAGCGAACCTGCAGGTGCGCGCCGTCCAACCCATGCTGCCCTGCCACATCGTCGTCATTGCCGAGAAGGTGGCGCAAGGCGCACGGGCGACGAACGAGGTGTTCATCCAGCCAGGTGCGGCGGCTCTTGGCATGAGCCCTTTCCCGTCGGATACGAAGCACCGCTGAGCGCTCGCGCAACCCAATGCGCAGGGCCCTTTTGTTTTCGGCTACGATGCGTCCGGAAGGGGAGCGATGCGTCACCGTCTGGTCGTCCTTGCGTTGGCCACACTCGGGATTGTTCGACTTGACGCGGCGGCCGAAGAGCCTGCTCGCATCGCACAAGTGGCGTGGCTGTCTGGTTGTTGGGTGCAACAGACTGGTCAGACGACGGTCGAGGAACACTGGATGCCCCCGCGTGGTGGCACGATGCTGAGCGTCGGTCGAACGACGAGGAACGGCAATCTGGTCGAGTATGAGTTTGTCGCGCTTCGTGAGCAGGACTCACGCCTCGCATACCAAGCTCACCCTTCTGGCCAGCCCACTACAACGTTCCTGTCCATCCAAGTCGGTGAGGACGTGGTGGTGTTCGAGGATCCGGCGCACGATTTCCCTCAGCGTGTCGGATACCGCAAGGCTGGCGCGGACGCGCTCGATGCGTGGATCGAGGGCACTGTCCGTGGCCAGCCGCGCCGCGTCGACTTCAAGTATCGGAGCCAGAGTTGTGTAGAGCCCTGAGCGAGGAGCACTGATGGCCGTTCGAATCGTCCGCCTCGGTTCACCTCGCGTGGCAGGAGAAGGCGTGAGGTTGGGAACCCGCACGGGCTGTCGGCGGCCGGCTGGCGCGCGGATGTCGTCACCTTTGGCTGTCTACGCCAGGCAACGGTTATCGATCTTCGCGGGCGCCTTCGTCGTCCTGTTGCTCGTCGCCGCCCCTAAGGCGGCCCTCGCTGCGGATATCGCAGTCTATTGTTCGAATGGATTCAGGGCCGTGATGCAAGACCTGGTTCCGCAGTTCGAGCGATCGACGAACAACACGGTCAAGATCACCTACGGGTTGTCGACAGATCTCCAGCGGCGCATCGAGGGCGGAGACGCATTCGACCTCGCGATCCTGACGCCGGCGCTCATCCAGACGCTCGCGCAGCAGGGGCGTGTGGTCGCGAACTCGCGCGCGACGCTCGCGCGTTCACCCATTGGCATCGCCACGAAGCACGGATCTGCGGCTCTCGATTTCCGGACGGCGGACGGACTGACGCGGGCGCTTCGTTCAGCGAAGTCGATCGGATACGCAAAGGAAGGTGCCAGCGCGGCGTTCTTCCTTGCCACTGTTGAGCGGCTCGGTCTCGCTCGCGAGTTGCAGAGCCGAATCGTGGCCGCTGCGTCCGGCGCGGCAGTGGGGGCATCTGTCGCAAAGGGCGACCTCGAACTCGGCGTGCTGCCCGTGAGCGAGATCCTTCCCATTGCAGGCATCGATGTGGGCGGGACGTTCCCGGGCGAGCTTGCGGGTTTCATCACAATGACTGCCGGCGTCAGCACTCACGCGACGAGCGCACCGGCCGCCCGCGTGCTTATCGAGTTCCTCTCGATGCCCTCATCAGAAGCGGTGCTGCGGACGCGCGGAATGGAACGGGCGCGGCAATGATCGCGGCGACCCTGCTCGCGCAGCTGTAACATCCCGCGTCCTTCCCGCGTGGCATGATCGGTGTGTGCCCCTTCACATCGAGAGCCCTCTACTCGAATCGCGTCCGCTGAGCCTTACCACCGGGAAATCGGTGTGGCTCAAGGTTGACGCGTTGCAGCCGTCCGGCTCGTTCAAGTTGCGGGGCCTCGGCCTGGCGTGCGAAACCTATCATCGCAACGGCGCGCGCCGCTTTGTCTGCGCGTCTGGAGGAAATGCTGGCCTGGCCGTCGCGTACGCCGGCCGTTCGCTTGGCGTGCAGGTCGTCGTGGTCGTGCCCGAAACGACGACGGGGCGCGCGAAGGCACTGCTCGAGCAGGAAGGGGCCAAAGTCGTCGTGCACGGAGCGTCCTGGCAGGAAGCCAATGCGATGGCGACGTCGCTCATCGGTGCAGACGCTGCGTATCTGCATCCATTCGACGATCCGCTGGTCTGGGAAGGACACGCGTCGCTCATCGACGAGTGCGCGAAGAGCGGCCTCGTGCCCGACGCGGTCGTACTGTCTGTTGGTGGCGGTGGGCTGCTGTGCGGTGTCGCCGAAGGCATGCGTCGTAATAGCTGGACGACGACGCAGATCGTCGCGGTGGAGACCGACGGCGCGGCGTCGTTCAACACCGCTCTTGCCGCAGGTCATCCGGTGACGCTCGATCACATCACCAGCATCGCGACGTCGCTTGGTGCGAAGCGCGTGTGCGACCAGGCCATGCGCGTTGCTGCCGCACACTCCGTCACGAGCATCGTCATCTCCGATCTCGCGGCGCTGGTGGCGTGCGAGCGGTTTCTTCATGACCACCGAATCCTCGTCGAGCCGTCGTGCGGTGCTGCGCTCGCCGTTGTCTATGATGCGGTGGCGGCGCTCGAACCGTTCAAGACCGTGCTGGTGGTTGTGTGTGGTGGTGCCACGGCGACGCTCGAGCAGATGCGAGCGTGGTCGGCACA
>JBEBGB010000125.1:0-11329 GCA_040081675.1 Vicinamibacterales bacterium | reverse complement strand
GCTGCACAGTGTCTGGTGCTGGAGCGATATGAGGCTGTGAGTCGATTACACGAGTCAGCCGTGCTCACCGCAACGCCGACGGCCTGGCACGAACTGCGCGTCGCGGTCAAACGTTTCCGTTACGGGATTGAAACGGTCTTCCCGGCGCGCCTCCGTGCATGGGAGAACGGGCTACGACACGTCCAGGATCTGCTCGGTGAGATACACGATCTCGACCTCCTCGATGCGCTGCTCGAAAAAGGGAGCCGCGCACCTGTCGACCAGGCTGCCTCGCTCCGCAGCGCCCTGACGGTCGCGCGCAGACGTCGTATCGACGAGTACTGTGAGCAAACGGTTGGAGCCGCGGGTCTCTTGGAGACATGGAGACATGGGCTTCCACGCGGTTCGCGGGTGGCGTCGGCAGTTGCCGCTCGGCTGAAAGCGACGGCCCACGCTGCGGACGCACATCCCACGCGTACGACTCGCGTCATGCGGCTCGCGTCTCGGTTGTTCGAGGCGTTGGCTGCGCACGATGGTCACGCAGACGCGGCCCACGCGCGCGCCGTCTTGCGTGCCGCGGGCCAGCTTCACGCAATTCGCGCCCCTCACCTGCACTCCTCGAAAAAGAGGGCGGCGAGCTCTTTCGTACGTCAGTCGCCACTGCCGCCAGGCTGGACGCTGGAAGACTGGGAAATGGTGAGCCTCGTCGTTCGCTACCATCGCGGGGCACAGCCCTCGCCGAAACACCGACGCTTTGCTCGCCTGCCCAATGCTCGTCAGGATGTCGTCCGAGGCATGGCCGGCATCCTTCGACTCGGCCGTGAGTTGGATCGACAGGGTGCGACCACATTTCGCCTGAGTGCTTCGCCAACGATCAAGCGCGTGTGGTGTCATGTTCCCGGTCTCGAATGCACGCGAGGACGCACGGCGCGAATCGCAGTCGCGCAACGCTTGCTCGAGACCTACCTGGGGAGGCCGCTTGTCATCGCCGCGGGAACTGATCTGGATTGTTCGTGAACAGGGCGTCGATCCCGAAGGTGTAGAGGAACTGCGCCATTTCGTCGCGAACCGACGGATAGCTGGCCTTCTCCGCAGCGCTGAATGTCCACGCGGTCACTGTCAGTCCCAGTGCGTGTGCTCGCGCAACCATGTCGGGATGGCGGGAGATGAGCGCCTTCTCCGGCGCTATGCCGGTGGCGAATGTCGCAAGGTCCTTCAGCCGTTCATCCGACAGGTCCGTATCTTCCGACGTGAGGAACACTCGTGGAACCGTCGGCAACTCGAGCGACATGCGTTTGATGGTTGGTCTGTCGAAGGACTGGATGATCACCGGCGTCGTGCGCAGGGACTCGGCTGTGTCGAGACCGTGTTTCTTCACAGAGTCGACGAAGATCTTCGTCATGTCGATGCCGCGGCCGGTGTACAGAGGCGGCGACTTGAGTTCCGGGTAGACGCCCACACCAGGGTGCGCCTGAACGCGCGCCAGCATCTCGTCCCAGGTCGGCACCTGCGCGCCGGCAAACTTCGCGTCGCGCCAGCGTCCCGCATCGAGCGTCTTGATCTCGGCCAACGTGAAGTCGTTGGCCACCCAACGTTTCTCGCCGTTGCGCCCCTTCACGTCGCGGCTATACCGATCGGGAAAGACCTCGGACACATTGGTCGTGCGCTCGAGGGTGTCGTCGTGGAGGCAAATCAGCACGCCGTCCTTCGAGACGGCGAGGTCGGGTTCGACGAAGTCCGCCTTCTGCGCGATCGCCAGGTCGTAGGACGCGAACGTGTGCTCCGGTGCGTAGCCTGATGCGCCGCGGTGGGCGATGAGTGTCTTGGGGCCGTCGGCACCGCGGAGGGTGACCGACGCGGCAATCAAGCTCACGGCGGTGATCAGCGCGAAACCAATTCGCATGGAAGTGAACATGGGCCGATTATAGGGGCCCACAGAGGCAGGCGGGGCGGGCATGGCGGGCCGGGCCGGCAGGCGCCGTCACGAAAGGCACTAACACGGAGTGCACGGACACAAAACGGGAGAACACGGTTTCTCCATCCGGAGGATCGTGGAGGGGGATTGCCCACCGCCGAAAGAAGAGCCCGGGAACATACGTCCCGGGCCCACGTGTGAGTGAGAGCGAGAGCCCAGAGCCGAAGCCTGGAGCCGCTCGCGGCCTAGAAGTTGAGTCGGAACCCGAGCTGAATCTGTCGGTTCGTGCCCAGACCCACGGATGTGCCGACCGTGCTCGAGAAGCGGCCGAAGGTTCCGCCAGCCGCAGCGGCCGATAGCGCCTGGCCGGGTTGCACCTTGTTGGCTTCCGTCGTGCTGCTGCTTGGCAGCGCGTTGGCCAGCGTGGCACCAGGGTTGGCGAAGTTCGTCTGGTTGAAGATGTTGAAGACCTCGAGACGGAACTCGCCGTTCGCGTGACCGCCGACCGGGACCTTCTTGGCAATCACCATGTCCATCTGACGGAAGCTCGGACCGTGGAGCGCGTTGCGTTCGAGGTTCCCGAACGTCCCCGGCTTGGGTGTGGTGAACGCGGCGGGATTGATGAAGAGCAGGCCCCCGCTCACGATGTACGGGTCGACGCCCGGCACCACATCAGGACGCCTGGTCGCGCGCGATGCACCGCCGCCCGGCACGTTGACGACCGCCGTGCGGTCGACTGCTGGATTCAGGAACACCGAGCCCGAACCGTCCATATAGACAATGTCGGGGCGCGTGATCGTGACGTTGATGGGCAGTCCGCTCCGCGCATTCAGGATGCCGCCGACGCTCCATCCGCCGGTGAGCAGACCATTGCCAGGAATGGTGTAGAGCGCGCTCAGGTTGAACGTGTGGCGGATGTCGAAGTTGTTGTATCCGAAGTCGTACTCGAAGTCCTGCAGCGCCCGTGCGTTGTTGCCCGCAGTCACCGCTTCGTTGGATCCGCCCGTGATGCCTTTGCTGTAGCCAAGCGTGTACTGGCCGTTCAGGACGAGCCCGTTGGCCGATCGACGGGTCAGCGAGAGCTGCATCGCGTTGTACGCGTCGTGTCCGCCGCTGGTCTTGTAGTCGACCTCGGCGTACGGCCGCTGAATGCTCGCAATCGACGACCCCGGGCAGAGGCTGCCCGTGGCGACCGTGCCGTTCGCGCACGTCACGATGTCGAACTCGCGCACTTGCGTGCCGGCCGCCGCGCCGTTCGATTGAACGCCAATCGTCCGGTTCGCGATGCTGCGCAGGAACAGATTGCGTCCCTGGCTGCCGACGTAGGCAATCGACGCGGCCATGCTGCCTGGCAGTTCCTGCTGGAGTGACAGTGTCTCGCTGTAAACCTTCTCCGGCAGCGTGTACTCATTCGCGTAAGCGCGCGGCTGATAGGAGCGGTTGTTCGGGTTGTTCGTGAAGTTCGAACGAATCGCCGCCGGATCAACCGGGAACGCGAGCAGCGAGCCAGAGGTCACGGTCGTGCTGATGCGTTCGGCCTCGATTGGCTGAATCTGATCTTCGGTCTGCCCAGGTCCCACGAAGATGCCCGCGCCGCCCTTGATGACCGTCTTCGATGTCGGCGACCAGACCGCGGACAGGCGGGGCTGGAAGCTGTTCTTCTTGGTCTGATAGAACGGCGTGGTGTTCGGATCGAGCGTGCCGGTGTTGATGTTGAACTTGACGATGCGATTGTCGCGCTCGCGGATCGGCATGTAGTAGTCGTACCGCAGTCCGTAGTTGAGCGTGAAGTTCGAGTTGATGCGCCACTCGTCTTGCGCGTAGCCGACGAAATAGTTTTGAACCGTGTGCTTGAGGCCGGTGGCGCCGTTGTTGAACGCGCTCGGCTCGCTCAGGTCGCCGAAGTACTGAATGCTTGCCGGCGCGTTGGCCAGGAAGCTGGTGAGGTTCGAGAACGTGTAGGTGATACCTCCGAGCTGGTCGGTCGACATCCGAATCAGCCGCGCGTCGACGCCGAGCTTCAGCAGGTGGTTGCCGGTCGAGCGACTCAGATTGTCGATGAACGACAGCGAGTACGGGTTATACGGAGCGCCGCGACCGTTACCAGCGCTGTTCACGCGAACCAGACCGCCCGGTGCCGCCAGACCCGAGCTGCCACCCTGACCCGCGATGCCGCTGATGGCCACGTTGCCGCTCAGGTTCAGCGACACGCCCTCGAGCCCGGACGCGGTGGTGGCACCTATCGTCGTTTGCGCGGCGTTGTAGCCGACCTTCAACTCGTTCACCATACCGCCGCCGAGGAGTCCCTGCAGGCTGACCACCGCATTCGACGGGTTGGCGCTCATCGTCATCTGACGACCGGTGACGCCCTGCGGGTCGCGGTTGTCGCCCTGGTCGTGGAACACGCGCGTGTACGCCGACCACTGGTCGTTGATCTTGAAGTCGAAGCGACCGGAGAACGAGTTCTCCGTCACGTACTGCGTGGCCTGGAGCTGGGCGATGTCGAGGTCCGGGTTGCTCGACGCACCGGGGATGATGACCGCACCCGCAGCCGTGAACTTCGACTGGAGCGCCGCGATGGCTGGAACCGCGCGCGCCCAGGCCGAGGCGCTTGGCACTGCCTCGACGAAGTTCTTCCCGGCGTCGAGGCGATACCCCTCGTAGCTGCCGAAGAAGAACGCGCGGTCCTTCATGAGCGGACCGCCGACGGAACCTCCAAACTGGTTCTGTTTCAGCGGCGATTTGGGACCTGCCGACGCGACACTATCGTTCGCGTTGCGGAGCAGGTCGAAGTGGTTGCGCGAGTCGAACTTGTCGCTGCGCAGATACTCGAACAGTGCACCGTGAAAGACGTTGCCGCCGGATTTGGTGACCACGCTCACCTGGCCGCCGGTGCCGGTGCCGAATTCCGCGGTATACCCGCTCGACTCGACTCTGAACTCCTGCACGTTCTCGAGGCTTGCCTGCAGCTTGAACGGTGTCTTGTTCTCACCGTTCGCGTTGCCCGGCGAAGCGTCGATGATGGCCGACCCTTCGATGCCGTCGTACTTGATGACGTTCTGCTCGTTGGCGCGACCCGAGAAGCGCACATCCTGCCAGGTGCCATCGCCAGCATTCTGCGAACCGGGCGCCTGCAGCATGAGCTGCGACATCTGGCGGCCGTTCACCGGCAGGCCCTGGACCTCGCGCTCGCTGACATTGGCGCCGATGCGCGCGGAGCTGACATCGAGCACGGGCGCGGTGGCGACGACGGTGACGCTCTCCTGCACACCGGCCGGGCGGAACTCGAAGTCGAGCGCCAGTTCCTGGCCGACGGCCAGCGTCATGCTGGTGTATTCGATGTTCGAGAAGCCGGGCTTCTCGGCGCTGATCGTGTAAGTGGACGGCTTCAATGCCGCAATGACGAACTCGCCCGATTCGCTCGTCACGACCGCGCGAAGCTCGCCGGTCTTTTCGTTCTTGACCTTGACGATCGCGCCGCCAACCAGCGCGTTGCTCGAGTCGCGGACGCTGCCGACGACTCGACCGTCACTCTGTGCCTGGGCCAACGAGGGCAGGAAGGCGAGTATTGCCGCCAGGGCCACCCATTGAAACATCTTCATTCTGATTCCTCCACTCCGCTCGACCCCGAGGTGTCGGGGTCACGCAACTCACACAAGGAGAGTAGGGAGTGGCGGTAAGAGGGGGATGACGATGTTGTTACGGGGGTGTTAACAGTGGGTCGGGACGGTCGGGACGGTCGGGACGGCCGGGAAGGTCAGGAAGGTCGGGAGGGCCGGGACGGACAGGAAAGCCTATCGCCTATTGCCCACCGCACATGGCCCCTTTGTTTCTTTTCGGTCCGTGGCCTCTGTCTGTTCTCCGTGTCCTCCGTGGTAGAGCTCTTTGCCTTGTGGCGTTCTACACGATCGTGCCTGGCTGGATGATGCCGTCCTTGGGCACGATGATGACTCCGTCGCGAATGAAGTACCCGTCGCCGTCGGCATGGTCGATACCGGCTTCGTTCGTCAGGCGCGCGCCCTCGCCGATCCGGGCGTTCTTGTCGACGATGACCTTGTCGAGAACGACGTTGCGCCCGATGCCTACGCGCGGAGCGTCGCCTCTCGCCGGTGCCACGTCATCGGACTCGTAGTAGTCGGCGCCCAGCAAGACAGACCGACGGATCGTCGTCCCCTGCTGCACGTAGGTGCGGATGCCGATGATCGATTCCTCGATCACGCAGGGTCCGAGGTAGCACCCCTCCGCCACGATCGCGTTGTGGACGCGCGCGTCGACCAGGCGCGAGCCGGGCAGGAACCTCGCGTGCGTGAAGATCGGCCGGTGCGGGTCGTAGAACCGGAAGGGCGACGCCGGCTTGCTCAACATGATGTTCGCGTCATAGAACGACTGCACGGTTCCGACGTCGGCCCAGTAGCCACGAAACATGTACGCGTTGACACGATACGTGTCGAGTGCCGACGGGATGACCTCGCGTCCAAAGTCTGCCGCATCGTTGGCTGCGAGCAGCTCCATCAGCACCTCGCGCGAGAACACATACACGCCCATGGACGCCAGGAACGGCTTCTCGGCCGTGTAGCCAGCCGACACGGAACCCCTCGGCACACTCTGTCCGATCTCGCTCAGGCGCTCGGCGTTCGGCTTCTCTTCGAAGGCGACGATCTGACCTTCGCGATCGAAGCGAAAGATGCCCATCTGCGTCGCATCTTCGGCCGAGCACGGCTGGGCCGCAATCGTGATGTCTGCGCGTCGGTCGATGTGCGCCTCGACCATCTCCGAGTAATCCATGCGGTAGAGATGGTCGCCCGCAAGAATCAGATAGTAGTCGGCGTCGTAGCGCAGGAAGTGCCGCGCCGCCTTTCGCACAGCGTCCGCCGTGCCCTGAAACCAGTTGGTGTTCTCCGGCGTGATCTCCGCGGCGAGGATTTCGACAAAGCCGGGACTGAACAGATCCATCCGGTAGGTCTGACTGATGTGCCGGTTGAGCGACGCCGAGTTGAACTGCGTCAACACGAAGATGCGCCGGATGTCGGCATGCAGGCAGTTGCTCACCGGAATGTCGATGAGACGGTACTTTCCGGCAATCGGCACCGCTGGCTTCGACCGCAGCTGTGTGAGGGGAAAGAGTCGAGAGCCCTGGCCTCCGCCGAGAATGATCGCGAGAACTTCGTTGTTCACAGTTGCACCGTGGCCTCGATGCTACCACCCACGCACGACCGAGCCGGGGCTCCGCCGTGATGTAACGGCAATGTAAACGAATCTGTTACAATCCGTCGCCTCGCGAGCGATGTTGCGGCGCGACAGGAGGAGGGGGAGGATTCGTTGGCATTTCGTCTGATTCCGCGCGAGGAAAAATTCTATAGCGATTTCCTGGCGCTGGCCGACGAGCTGCAGCGCGGCGCGGGCCTCCTTGAAGAGATGCTGGCGCCCGACGAACCGCTCTGGGAGAAGGCGGAGGAGATCAAGGAAGTCGAGCACGCGTGCGACTCGATCACGCATGAGATCATCCAACGCCTGAACCGTACGTTTGTCACGCCCATCGATCGCGAGGATATTCACGAGCTCGCGCGCTCGCTGGACGATGTGATGGACGCCATCGATGCGTCGGCCACACTCATCAAGCTCTACAAACTCAAGACGATTCGCTTTGGCGCGCGCGAACTGGCGGACACCATCACGGCGTGCACCAAGCAGGTCCGCCTCGCACTCGAGGCGCTCGAGAAGAACAAGGGACTCATCACGCACGCCGTCGAGATCAACAGGCTCGAGAACGAAGCCGACCGGATTCATCAGGAAGCTGTGGGTCGTCTCTTCGAGGACGAACGAGACCCACTCACCGTGATGAAGTGGAAGGAAACGCTGGATTTCCTCGAGCACGCCACCGATCGTTGCGAAGACGTTGCCAACGTTCTCGAAGGCGTCGTCGTCAAGCATGGCTGACGCGGGATGTTCCTGATCGTCGTTGGGCTGATTGGCGTCGCCCTCCTCTTCGACTACATCAACGGTTTCCACGACGCAGCGAACTCGATCGCGACTGTCGTGTCGACGCGCGTCCTCTCACCAGGCAAAGCCGTCGTCTGGGCGGCGTTCTTCAACTTCGTCGCCGCGTTCGTTTTCGGCACCGCTGTCGCCAAGACCGTCGGCTCGGGGATGATCGATATCAAGATCGTCACCTTCGCCGTGGTGTTTGCCGGGTTGACCGGCGCGATCGTGTGGGACCTGATCACGTGGTACTTCGGACTCCCCACCAGTTCGTCGCACGCGCTCATCGGTGGCTACGCGGGTGCCGCGGTGGCCAAGGCCGGATTTGCGGCGCTCATCCCGAGCGGATGGACGAAGACCATCATCTTCATCTTCCTGTCGCCGCTGATTGGTTTCGCTGCGGGCCTGGTGCTGATGACGGCCATCTACTGGATCTTTCGCTGGACGCCGCCGTCGCGAGTCGATCGATGGTTCCGGCGCCTCCAGCTGGTGTCTGCGGCGTTCTTCAGCTTGAACCACGGTGCCAACGATGCACAGAAGACCATGGGCATCATCGCCGGCATCCTCTACGCGGCCGGCTACATTACCGAGTTCAGGATCGATCTCTGGGTGGTGCTGGCGGCGCACACCGCGATTGGTCTGGGAACGCTGGCAGGCGGCTGGCGGATCATCCACACCATGGGATCGAAGATCACCAAACTGCAACCCGTAGGCGGGTTCGCTGCCGAGACCGGCGCGGCCACAGCCTTGATGGTTGCCACTCTCTCAGGCGTGCCTGTGAGCACCACGCACGCCATCACGGGCGCGATTGTCGGCGTCGGTGCAACCAGACGGCTCTCTGCCGTGCGCTGGGGTGTGGCGAGACGGATCGTGTGGGCCTGGGTCTTGACGATCCCCGCGGCGTTCGCCATTGGCTCGATTACGTATACGCTTCTGCACCTCACCGGCGCACGGTAGCAGCGTGACCGAAGCTCAGGCCTGAAGCCCAGAGCCCAGAGCCCAGAGCCCAGAGCCCATCGCCTATCGCCTATCGCCCAAGTTGAGTTCCACCGTGAACTGCGCACCACCGTTTGCTCGATTCGACACCGAGACTCGGCCGCCGTGTGCCTCGACGAGGTGTCTCACGATGGCCAGCCCGAGCCCCGTGCCCCCTGGGTCGCGCGCGCGAGACCTGTCCACTCGATAGAACCGTTCGAACACGCGCGAGCGGTCGGCTTCGGGAACTCCCGGCCCTTCATCGAGCACGTCGATGGCCAACATGTCGCCTGAGCGTCGAGTCATGACGCGGATGGTTGTGCCTTCAGGTGCGTACGCGCCGGCGTTTGCCATGAGGTTTCGAACCACGTCGTGCAACTTGGCGGGGTCTGCTCGCACCGATGCCGCGTCGCCTGCGACCGAGATCTCGACGCGTTGCTGCTTGGCGTCAAGTGACGGGGCGAGATCGGCGGCTACGGACTGGATGAGAGGGCGCAGTTCGAGCTCCGTGATGTCGAGCGTCTCTTGTCCGGCGTCCAGCCGAGCGAGGCGCAGCAGGTCCTGTACGAGCCGCTCCATGCGCCTCGTGTGCCGCATGATGACCGCCAGGAACTTCTGTGTCTCGTCCGCGCTCGTGTCGCCCTCTGACAACGCTTCAACGTAGCCTCGAATTGCCGTGAGGGGCGTGCGCAACTCGTGCGACACGTTGGCCACGAAGTCGCGGCGCATCTTGTCCGCTCGTCGAAGTTCCGTGATGTCGTGCAGCACGATGACGACGCCGTGCGCGATTCCCGCGCCGACGGGCGCGGCGCGGGCGATGATTGTTCGAGTGGCATCACGGGGAGGTGCGAATTCAACGGATGCCGGCTCTCGTCCTCCAAGCGCCGTCGTGACCAGGTCCGCGATTGTCGGATGCCGGATCGACTCGACATAGTGACGATCGATCGGCGGCTCGTCGATCTTCAACATGTCGCGCGCCGCGGTGTTGACCAGCTGCAGACGTCCGCCTTGATCGACCACGATGACGCCTTCGACCATGCCGGACAGGATGGCCGCCATGCGTCCCTGATCGCGCTGCAGATCGTCGAGGCGGTTGCCGAGCTCGTGCACCGAATCGTCGAGTGCCCGAGCCACGATCCCGAGTTCGTCGTCGCCGTAGTCGAGGCGGGGAGGCGTCAGGTCGCCCTGCCGATAGCGTTGCGCGATCCAGGCAATGGCGCGCACGCGCTGGCCGATGCGGCCAGCCAGAACCGCGGCGGCGGCCGCGGCGCCGAGCAGGGCAAGGCCCAGCGCCGTGAGTGTGCTGCCGAGGATGCTGACAAGTTGTTCGCGGACAGTTGTGAGCGGCAACGCCACGCGGACAAAGGCGACCCGGGGATGCTGAACCGGGACGGCCACATACAGCATTTCTTCGCCAAGCGTCGCGCTCGCGCGCCGGGCCGTGCCGACGCCGGTGGCGCGGGCGGCCACCACTTCCGGGCGCATTGCATGGTTTTCCATCGAAGGGAGCGCGTCGAGTGGCTCTGCCGAGTCGCCCACGACGACACCATCAGCGGCGATGAAGGTGACGCGAGCCGCCACGCGCGCGCCGATACGGTCGGCCTCGGCGTCGAGGGCACGCGGGCTGCCTGACGCCTCGACTGTGTCAGGCGACCGCGTCAGCAGGTCGGCGGCGAGCTGCGCCTCTGCTTTGAGCGTCTGCTCGACCTGGTCGTTGGTCTGACGCCGGGTTGTGAGCGCAAACAGCACGCCGGCGACAAGCAGCGCCAGCACCGCTGTCAGAAACGCGGCCAGAAACAGCTTGGTTTGAAATGACGCGCGCGGCACGGCAGTCGTCCTGTCTAGGAGCCTTGACGGACCAGAAGATGTTGCGAAAGAGTCACAAGTCTCCCAGCCTCGCTAGCGTTCTGGCGGAGCCTCGAGCAGGCGATATCCAAACTGCTTGACCGTCACGAGCGCGGTTTCGAGCAAGGGAAGCTTCTCGCGCAAACGTCGCACGTGCACGTCAACCGTGCGTGTGCCGCCAGTGTACCTATAGCCCCACACGTCGGTGAGCAGGAGGTCGCGCGATAGCACACGGCCCCGATTGCGCAACACGTACTGCAGGAGCAGAAACTCCTTCGCTGTCAGTGAGACGGCCTGGCCGCCGTGAGTCACGGTGTGCTGGACAGCGTCGACGACCAGGGGACCGTAGTGGACCGTCGGTTCAATAGCCGGCGTTCGGGCACTTCGCCGCAGCAGGGCGCGGACGCGCGCGACGAGTTCTCCGGGGCTGAAGGGCTTTGCCAGATAGTCATCCGCTCCGAGCTCGAGCCCTGCGATGCGCTCGGACTCCTCTGCTCGCGCCGTGACCATGATGATCGGAATCAAGGCCGTCTTCTCGTCTGAACGAACAGCCCTGCAGATGTCCAGTCCGCTCACCTCGGGAAGCATCACGTCGAGGACCAGCAGATCGGGACGATTGTCGGCGATGGCGCGCAG
>JBEBGB010000124.1:0-11331 GCA_040081675.1 Vicinamibacterales bacterium | reverse complement strand
CTCGATCGCGCGCTCGCGAAAGGTCGGCGGCAGGCCGTTCAGGAACAGCTCTTCGCCCTGCAGCGTGCAACACACCGGGCGGTTCACGGCGCGCTTGAGTGGCTCGGCGAGCGCGATCAGCATCGAGTTCGGAAGGTTGATCACGTCCGGCAGCGGCTCGGCGTGAATCCAGTCGGCGAGCTTGTCGAACTCTTTCCGAAGGACGCCGTGTTCGCCGCGCAGCATCGAGAGCGTCAGGTCGCCGAGCTGGCTGGCGTCGGTGGACACCGCGCGGTTGGCGAAGGCAGAGATGACTCGCGGCGAGTCCCAGAGTCGATCGAGCAGGCGCGGTGTCTTGCGAAAGAGCGCCGAATGCTGCTGGAGGTAGACGCTGATGCCGCCAAACAGCACCGGTCCCGAGCTCACGTTGCGCTCATCGACGCGCGTGGGCGTGTAGACAGGCACGAGACTGACCTCGTGGCCGCGGCCGAGCAGTTCGACGGCCAGCGCGTTGTCGCGCAGACAGCTTCCGCAGTACATGCCGGCAGCACCGGCCGTGATCGAGAGGATTCGCATGGCGCGACGCCTACACCGCCAGGGCCGCCTGCTGAAACGCTCGCGGGCGATACAGGAACTCCACGATGTTGCCTTCGTGTGGTTGCAGCCAGTTCAGCGCCGGAGTGGGAACAGGACCGAAGTTCAGCCGGTCGATGTTGACCGCGTCGAGAAGCCGGCGGCGCCACGCCGCATTACCCGTCAGCGCTGTGCAGACCAGAGTGGGGCCGATGGCGTCCACCATGCGCGCCTCGTCGCAGCGCACGACGCTTACGAACGGGAACATGTACTCCTTGTGCGCCGCTGGAGCGTCAGCCGAATCGCAGTGCAGGACTGTGGGCAGCAAATAATCGGCGTTGCCGTCGCGGACGTGGCGTTGGCTGCGTCGATGGCCCGCGGTCACATCGGTGACGCCTGGTTGCCCCGCGTCGCCGTCGATCGCTTTCGAAATCGCCTCGGCGGCCCCAGGCACGGTGAATGCGGCCAACTGCGCGTCGGGGTGCTCCGGAGGGAGCGGCAGGATCGACGCCATGCGTTCGGCCAGAGCCTCGGCGATCTCTCGCGTGTGACGACTCGCCCAGATTCCCGACGCATTGATGCAGCCGCGCCCACCGTTGGTGACGACACTGTCGACCAGCACATCGAGGTAATCGGCCCAGCGATCCACCAGGTCGTCGCCGATCAGAATTTTCGAGAACCCCGCCCCGTGCACCTGTACGCGCGGGTTGCCGCGGTACTGCTCGACGGTGGACTGCCCGCCGAAGATCAGGCTGCGACCGCATCGCTCGAGGACGGCCGCACCAACGTCGTGCTGACCTGGATAGATCGCAATCGCTTCCCGAGGAATGCCGGCAGCGAACATGGCTTCAGCGATGCGGTACGGCGTCCACGGTTCCTGCGAACCGGGCTTGAGCACCAGGCCGATCTGCAGCGGGATCACCGGTAGCCATAGCGTGTGCACCCCTGGGGAGTTCGACGGCAGGACAAGACCGAGCACCGGGCTCTGCGCCTGATAGCTGATCGGAACGCCGTCCTCCTCACCGTACCCGCTCGTGAGCACGTCGAAATCGAGTTCGCGCGTCAACGCAGAGAGGATGCGGCGCATCTCGGCGAGCACGAAGCCGTTCTTCTTCATGTTCGCGCGTGCCAGACGCTCGGGGAGGCCTGTCGTGGCCGACTGCGCGCGGACGAACTCGTCCGGAGTCTGGCTCCCGTCACCCATCGGGAGGGTCGCCGTGAGGTACAGCTGGCCTGCCGCGATGATCCGATTGATGAGATCGTGAATGGGAATCGCGCGCAGCGCGTCGCGCGCCTGCTGCGCCTTGCGCATGTCGCGCTGCACGAGGCCGCCGTTTGTGCGGCTGATCTCGGCAATGGTGTCGCCCGTGGCGAAGTGCTTCAGCTCGTCGACCTCCATGCTGTCGTACGGCTGACCCCAGCGAAGTGCGGGAAGACGCATATCACGTCATTATGCGGGCCGGCTGGGTCTGAGGCAACGCGCCGAAGATTCTGGGCTACGGTCCGAGGCGAGCCTTTACTAGTACACGCCAACCGTCGTCGTCGCCGCGAACTCGTGGAACGGACGGACACCGCTCACTCCGTCCCATGGATAGCGCTGATACGGCCGCTCTCGCTCGCCCTCGTCGCGTTCCAGGAACCCCGGCACGAAGAACTCGCGCGTCAGCGTCGTGAGCTTCACTCGGCCGGTCTGGCCGTACTCGACGACTCGACTGGCATCGTCGAAGGCGACGACCTCGATGACGGCCCGCGGCTGGGGCGCGTAATACGCGATCGTGTAGCCGTTGTGGGGGCCGCTCGGAGCGCTCGCCGCCAGACCCATCAGAGTGTTGCCGTAGGTGGGCGTCATGTAGGCGCCGTCGAGCAGTTCTTCGTGGGCGAAGCGGTTCCACTGCGGCGTGAACTCGGTGCCGCCCGAGAAAATGCCCGTGATGCCCATCTGGCGAATCGACGTCCCCATCGACTCGAGCCGCAGTGCCAGCGCCTCGAGCAGTTTCGGCGTCGTGAACATGCAGCGGATGTCGTGATTGGCCTGGAGGATTGTCACCGCCTGGTCGATCACGTGCTCTTTGTAGGCCTGCAGGTGGTCGTTCCACCCTTTTTTGATCAGCTTGATGACCCAGCGCGGATCGAGGTCGACACAGAAGCAGATGCCACCGCGGTACTGAGCCAGATGCTCGACGGAGAGCCGCAGCCGGCGCGGACCTGACGGTCCGAGCATCAGCCAGTTCGAACCCTTCGGGAATCGGTCGTCGGGAAGCGTGGCGCTGAACAGTTCGTAGTCAGTGCGGAAGTCGTCGCACGCAATGCGCGTCTTCGGAATGCCGGTGGTGCCGCCGGTCTCGAACACATACACCGGCTTGCCGGCCAACCCTTTCGGCACCCATCGCTGGACGGGACCTCCGCGCAGCCACTCGTCCTCGAACGCGCCAAGCAGGTGCAGGTCCGCGAAGCCACCGATTCGATCGCGCGGGTCCCAACCAAGTCGTGAGGCGTAGTCAAGCCAGAAGGGACACCCGGTGTCCGGATTGAAGTGCCAGCCGACGATGTCACGGACCTGGGCGTCGAGCGCGGCGCGGGCAGCGTCGATGTCTTGCTGGTTCGGCGCGGCCGGCATGGAGGAAGTGGTCATGTCGGGAACAATAGCGGCGCGAGTAAGCGAGGCGCCAGAAGCCGGCGTAGTATACCTCGCACAAAGATTTCATGAAGAAGGCCATCGCGATCGTCCTCGTGGCAGGGCTCTACGTGCTGCACCAGGATTTCTGGTTCTGGCGGCAGGCGAGACCGCTCGTGTTCGGCGTCCTGCCGATCGGCCTTGCGTATCACGCTGCGTTCACGCTGGCCACCTCCGCTGTGCTCGTGCTCCTGGTGAAGCTCCTCTGGCCCTCTACGCTCGATCCGGAAGGAAACACCTCCAAGTGATCGCCGCGCTGGTGGTATTCGCCTATCTGGGCGTCGTCCTCTACATCGGCATCTTCGCTTCCCGACGCAAGGCGTCGGGCGGCGCCGAGGACTTCTTCCTGGCCGGCCGATCGCTCGGGCCGACGGTGTTCCTGTTGTCGCTGTTTGGCTCGAACATGACCGCGTTCTCGATCCTGGGCGCCTCGGGCCACGCCTTCTCGAACGGCATCGTCACCTACGGCCTGATGGCGTCCTCATCTGCGTTGGTCATTCCGGTGTGCCTGCTCGTGATCGGCACGCGGCTCTGGTCGCTCGGGAAACGCCATGGGTTCATCACGCCCGTCCAGATGTTTCGAGATCGGTGGGAGTGCGGCCATATCGGCACGGTCATCGTGTTGGTCCAGGCCGTGCTGCTCGTGCCGTACGTGATTATCGCGGTCATCGGCGGTGGAACAACCTTGAGCTCGGTCAGCCACGGTGCCATTCCCTTCTGGCTCGGTGGAGCCATTGTGTCGCTCGTGGTCATGAGCTACGTGTTTCTTGGCGGCATGCGGGGCACGGCGTGGGTCAACGCGTTCCAGACCGTCCTGTTCCTGCTGTTCGGCGCGATTGCCGTGTCGGTGGTCAGCGCGGGCATGGGCGGATTCAACGGTGCGATGGAGGCGATGTTCGAGACACCGGCCACGGCGCCGCTGCTGACACGCGAGCGCATCTCGCCGCTCTACTTCCTCAGCTACACCTTCATCCCGCTGTCGTCGATCGCGTTTCCGCACATCGCCATCTTCTGTCTCACGGCGAAGCGTCTCGCGCATTTCAAGAAGACGATCGTGCTCTACCCGATCTGCATGATCTTCATCTGGCTGCCGTCGGTGTTTCTCGGCGTGGCGGCGAACCAGGCCTCGGCGCTGCCGGCGATTCAGGCGAAGCTCGAGGCACGAGCCCAGCTCGCAGCTCCGGGCGCCGCGCTCTCGCCGGAGATGCGCGACTCCCTCCGCGCGCAAGCCAGTGGAGACGATGTGATCCTGCGCCTCGTCGAGGGTTATGCGCCGCCGCTGCTCGCCGCGCTGCTGGCTGCGGCGGTGATGGCGGCAGTCATGGCCAGCGACTCGCAGATTCTCGCGCTCTCGACGACGTTCACCGAAGACGTGTTCGCGTACTACGGCGGTACGAAGCGTTACGGCGACGCCGCGCAGGTCCGCATGGGACGGCTGTTCGTCGTGGTGCTGACGTGCATCGCTTACGTGATCGCGCTTCAAATTCCGCAGTCCATCTTCGACGTCGCGACACAGTACGCCTTTGCTGGTTATGCTGCGTTGTCGCCGCTGCTCGTCGCGGCCCTGTTCTGGCGGCGGAGCACCAAATGGGGCGCACTGGCCAGTACGGCGTGGACCGCCGCCGCCGTGGCAGCTGTCGCGGTCGTCCAGACCACGATTCCTTCGCCGCCGCCTGGTGCCGCCACTGCGCTCCTCAGCGTGAGCGGGATCGACGTGGTCACCCGTGCCAGCACCGGAACGCTGGTGCTCGGACTGCTGCCAGTCGTACCCATGACGCTCATGTCCGCACTGCTCATGGTCGTCGTCTCGCTCCTGACGCAGCGCGCCCGCCCCGGCCGGGCGACGCTGTCGAGATACTTTGCCGGGTGAGGACGCCATGACCCGCACCGCAGACGCGACTCCGCCGCCACCGATTACCGCAATGCAGTGGTTGATCTGCGTCATGGCGGCGCTCGGCTTCGCGTTCGACTCCTACGAACTGCTGATGCTGCCGATCATCGTGCGACCGGCGCTGGCCGACCTGCTCAACGTGCCGCCGAACAGCCTGGCGGTGAACGAATGGGTCGGCACGATGCAGTACATTCCCGCGGTCGCTGGCGGCGTGTTCGGTCTGCTCGGCGGTTACTTGACCGACCTGTTGGGACGCCGGCGGGTGCTGGTGTGGAGCATCGTGCTGTATGCGTTCTCGGCGATGTTCGCTGGGATGGCGCAGTCGGTCGGCGCGCTGCTCTTCTGGCGGTGCTGCACCTTCGTGGGCGTCTGCGTCGAGTTCGTGGCGGCCGTGGCCTGGCTCGCCGAACTCTTCACGCATCCAAAGCAGCGCGAGCGGGTCATCGGGTTCACCCAGGCCTTCGGGTCGATCGGCGGCATCATGGTGACCGCCGCCTACTACCTTGTCGTGACCTACGGGCCGTCGTTGCCCGCGGTGCACGGCGAGCACGAGGCGTGGCGGTACACGCTCATTTCGGGAGTTATTCCGGCCATCCCGCTCATGCTGATCCGGCCGTTTCTGCCCGAGTCCCCCGAGTGGCAGGCGAAGAAGCGGGCCGGCACGCTGAAGCGTCCGAGCTTCACGGAACTGTTCCGACCCGAGTTCCGCCGCACCACCATCGTCACGACCGTCATGATGGCGTGCGGGTACGCGGCCGCGTTCGGCGCCATTCAGCAGATGCCGCGCGTCGTACCAGGCCTCGAGGAGGTGCGCTTGTTGGCACGAACGGCGCAGGAGCAGACCATCAGCGGTGTCCAGTCGTTCCAGGAGTTCGGCGGGCTGGCCGGGCGGGTCCTACTCGCGTTTCTGGCAACGATGATCGTGGGTCGTCGAAAGCTGCTCTACGTCTTTCAGCTTCCGGGCCTCATCCTGCTCCCGATCGTCTTTCTGCTGGTGCCGACCGTAGGCCTGCCGCTCGCACAGTGGGGCATCTTCTTCGTCGGCATGGCGACGATCGCGCAGTTCAGTTTCTGGGGGAACTACCTCCCGCGGGTGTATCCCACACACTTGCGCGGCACCGGGGAGAGCTTCGCGGCGAACGTCGGTGGGCGAATGATCGGCACCTGCGCGGCGCTGGTCACCACGTCGCTGGTGCCGTCGATGTGGGGCGGCAGCGTGCCCATCAAGTTGGCCCACGCCGCAGCGATTGTGGGCACGACGGCCTACATCATTGCGGTGATCGCCAGTCGGTGGCTGCCGGAACCGACGGACACGGAGCTGCCGAAGTGAGGGACCGCCGCCCGGCTCATCACGTCATGCCGGCCGCGGCAGTCGGGTCGTGTGAAATGGTTCGAGCGCGTCGATCGCATCCGGACTCATCGTCTTCGCGTCCCACTTGAAGAAGCGCAGGTCGATCCCGTCCCGACGGAAGTCTGCGATCGTGAAACCGTGCTGTTCGATCGGGGCGACCTCTTCGCGTAGGTCGATGTGCGTCGGCGGCGTCGCGCCGATGCCGCGCCGCGTCGAAGGCCACCCGGTCGGCCTGGTCCCCACCGGACCCGCGAGCACCGTCGTCACGGGATTGGCCTCGAAGCGATGGCTACCCGCGCGGAGCATCGCGCCGATCCCAATCGCGTGGAGATCGCCGCTGACCACGAGCGGCGTTCGGGACCGATTGGCCGAGAGTGACTGCATCAACCGGTCGTGCTGCGCGAGCCACCCGGTCTGCCAGTAGGGCTTCACCACCAGCGTCGTGAGCTTGCCGTCAGCGCCCAGAATGTCGGGATACCACTCGCCCCACTTGCCTGCACTCCATCCGGGCGGATTGGACGGTGCGTGGACGAGGTGCGTCACCTCGGTGTCGGCGGTTCGTGCGTGCAGCCATCGCTCCACTTCCAGGTCGACGAACACGGCGCTCGGTCCGGCCAGCGTCATCGTGCGCCGCACGTCATAGAGCAGCACCTCGGCGAGCTTGCCGTAGCGAAGCGTGCCGAAGCTCTCGGAGAGGCCGCCGATGCGGTCGCCAGATGACGACCACGGCAACCCCGCCGGACGAGAGGCGTGCGGCAGGAACTCCGGGTAGTACATCTGCTGCGTGGCACGGGCCAGCCGCAGCATGAACGCCGTCGGCGGGAACGTCACGATCGTGTCGTCCGCGTCGTCGTTGTCGAAGTAGTCGTGGTCGTCCTGAAGAAAGAAGACCGGCGTGGAGCGGAAATCGGTGCCGTAGACAGGGATGATTTGCGGGCTGGAGGCGAGCTTCAGCACCGTCTCATTGTTGTCGCCGAACACCAGTGCTGAGCGCGAGAAGGTACCGGCCATCCGAATGGCTTCTGGTGAGCCACCCAGATAGGGAGCGCCGACCGGCGAGAGCAGATCCCAGTAGACGTGATCGCCGTTGGCGACAGCAGCATCCGGCTGGAATGACAGCGCGCGCCGCAGCAGCCGGCTCCTGACGGCGACCGGCAGGAAATCCAGCCGCTCGTGACCGCCGGCACACGTGAAGAACAGGATGCGCACGTGTTCCGGCCGCGCGTCGGCCGCCGGAAAGGTGGAGAGTTCCCACGGCCCACAGAGCGGCCGTCCTGAGACGTCTCGAAGGGACAAGGAGTAGCGGCGCCCGGCCTGGAGGCCATCCGCATGGAACTGCCAGAACTCGCCCTTCGTGTCGTTCATGGACCCGCGCACGTTCGTCGACCCAATGCGAAGGCTGGGTGCGCCCGTCAGCGGTCGTGTGAAGGACGCCTTGATCAGGGCGCTCGTGTCGCTGACCGTCGGCAGCAGATGGCGCACCTGTCCGCCGTCCCAGGTCGGCGACGCGGGTGATGTGCCCTGCCCGGCGAACAAATCAGCGGGCAGTGACGCCAGCACTGTCGCCCCGAAGCCGCCGACGAGAAATTCGCGCCGATCCATGCCCATGACGTTTCGCCCTTCACTGAACCAATCTGAAATCACAAATCTGAAATCTGAGATCTGAGATCTCTCCGTCCTAATACGCGCGTGTGTAGAGTTCGGCGGCCGCATCGGCGTTGAACGGCCGCGGGTTGAACGTACCGGTCCATTGAAGGGCAGCGGCCGCGGCCAACTCGGGAATGTCCCCTGCAGGGACGTCGATGTCTCGAAGGCGTGAAGGAAGGCCTGCCCCATCGGACAGCCTGCGAAGCCGCTCCGAGAGGCGCAGGGCAGGCTCGCCCCCGCCCGTCCATCCGGCGATGGCCAACAGCTCTGCATAGCGGTCCCCCACCACGTCCGCATTCCACGCCACCACGTGCGGAAGCATAAGCGCGATAGCCACGCCGTGCGTCGTGCCGTACCGTGCCGTGAGGGGATTCGCGCAGGCGTGCGTCGCGCCCAGCATCGACTGCTCGATCGCGGCGCCGGCGAAGTGCGACCCGAGGAGCATCGCCCCGCGAGCGTCGAGATCGCCCGGCCTCTCGAGCACGCGTTCGAAGGCGCCACTCAGGAGACGCCACGCTTCGCGGGCGAACAGGTCGGATATGGGTGTCCGCCGAGTGGTGACGAACGATTCAACGACATGGGACACGGCGTCGTAGCCGACCGTGGCCGTCAACGCACGCGGCTGAGACACCGTCAGCTCGGGATCGAGCAGCGCCACCTTGAACGCCGCGCCCGGATCGCCGCACGCCATCTTCTCGTGCGTGTCCGCATCGGAGATGAGCGCGTAGCTCTGCGCATCGCTTCCGGTTCCGGCCGTTGTCGGCACAGCGATCATCGGCAGCAGAGCGCGCGTGGCCTTGCCGTGGCCACGATACTCGCGGACGTTGCCGCCGTTGGTGTGGACGAAGTTGATGCCCTTGGCGCAGTCGAGCGAGCTGCCACCACCCAGGGCAATCATCGAGTCGATCGCCGCACCCGACGCGACGAGCCGGCCGCGCTCGACCATGGCCGTATCAGGGTTGGCGTCGAAGTCGTGGAACGTAACCACGTCGATGCCGCTGGCGGCGAGCACCTCACAAGCGCGATCGACCAGGCCGAGCCGCACGATGCCGAGGTCGGCCACGAGCAGCGTGCGTGCAAACCCCAGCTCGCGCGCGACCGCTCCAAGCTGGGACAGTCCGCCGTTTCTAACGATCAGCCGGGTGCGAGGGGTGTAGTCGATGGACGTCACGACAGCAGTACAGCACAACCGGGCCTCGGCGGGTTTCGCGTGGAGGTCACCTCTGTATACTGCAGCCGACCTCCCCGGACCCACCCGATTCCGCTATCATCACGAACCGAGACACCTCGCAGGTCGCCCATGACTCGACTGCCAGGAGGGAGACAATGACTCGAAGACTCGCCTCGGCATCTTTCGGAGCCGTCGTGCTCGCCGCTGTCGGCCTCTCGGCACAGACTGGTTCGTCGCGCACCACCGCGGCCGCTGTCGCGGCGGCACACCCGACGGAATGCGCCGCCCTCGCGGGCCTTGCGCTCGGCGCAGACGGCAAAACCACGATCACCGCGGCGACACTCGTGACATCAGGCGCGCTCGAGATCTCGCCGAACGCAACGGTGTCGAACATGCCGCGGTTCTGCCGGGTGCAGGCCGTCAGCCGACCGTCGAACGATTCGAACATCTTCTTCGAGGTCTGGCTGCCGGACCCGGCGACCTGGAATGGCAAGTTCCTCTCCACGGGCGAAGGCGGTTTTGCGGGAACCCCGAACTACACGCGCAATGGTCTCGACGGCTCGATGGACGAGATCGTCAAGCGTGGCTACGCCACCGCGTCGACCGACACGGGCCACAAGAGCACCGACAGTTGGTGGGCCGTGGGGCATCCGGAGAAAGCGGCCGACTATCTCTATCGCGCCAAGCACGAGACGACCGTCGCCGCGAAGGCGGTGATAGCGGCGTTCTACGGGCGCGCGCCGAGCCGTTCCTATTTCAGCTCGTGCTCGAACGGCGGACGCCAGGGTCTGATCGAGGCGCAGCGCTATCCCGACGATTTCGACGGGCTCGTGATCGGCGCACCCTGGAATTTCCAGTCGCACTCGAACGCCGGGTTCGTGTGGAACGCGCAGGCGATGAGCGCGCCAGGCGCCGCGATCCCTGCGGAGAAACTGCCGGCCATCAATGCGGCGGTGCTCGCACAGTGCGACAAGAACGACGGCTTAGCCGACGGCGTGATCGCCAACCCGCACACATGCCGGTTCGATCCGCAGTCACTCGTCTGCAAGGGCGCTGACTCGAACACCTGTCTGACCGCTCCGCAGGCCGGCGCACTGCGAAAGGTCTACGACGGCCCGAAGAACCCTCGCACCGGCACGCCAGTGTTCCCAGGGTTTGCCTTGGGCTCCGAAACCTCCTGGACCGGCATCGTCCGCGTGCCGTCGAGTGACGCACCCGGCGGCCTGGGACTGATCTCGTACTTCTCGAACCTCGTGTTCGAGAAACCCGAATGGGATTTCCGGAGCTTCGACTTCGACAAGGACATGGCGACCGCGGACGAGAAGATCGGCCGGCTGGGCAACGCCGTGACGACTGACTACTCGAAGGCCAAAGCGCGCGGTGTCAAGATCATCCAGTATCACGGCTGGAACGATCAGACACTGCAGCCAGCCTACAGTCCGCAGTACTACGAGGAGGTCGCGAAGGCGAACGGCGGTCTGGACGAGACCGGACGTTTCTACCGGCTGTTCATGGTGCCCGGAATGACGCACTGCTCCGGTGGGCCGGGCGCATCGAATTTCGGCGCCGTCGGGCAGCAGCTTCCGCCGGTGCGCGATGCGGCTCACGACGTGGTGACGGCCCTCGAGCGCTGGGTGGAGCAGGGCGCCGCGCCTGCGGAGTTCGTCGCGACGAAGTACACGGACAATGTTGCAACCACAAGGACCGTGCAGTTCACCAGGCCGGTGTGTCTCTATCCGGACGTGCCGCGCTACAAAGGCAGCGGCGACCCGAACGACGCATCGAGCTTCGCGTGCGTGCGGCCGTGAAACGGGGGGCCGTCGACGGTACCCTCGGCCTGCTCAGGGCCGTCGCCGGCATCCCCTGAGCTCGTTCTCCACTGCGCACGCCCGCGCCACAAGTCCGGCATCGTGTCGGACTTTGGCGTTGACACAACCTCATGTGCACCTCATTCCGTGGCGGCTGCCCCCGCATTCTCCAGCTCGGCACGACGCACACTGGCAAACGCCTCGACCATCTCCGCGTAGCTGAAGTTCGCGTTGCGC
>JBEBGB010000666.1:0-3031 GCA_040081675.1 Vicinamibacterales bacterium | reverse complement strand
TGCTGCCAGAAAGCGGCGTCCTCGGCCACGAGTACGGCGCGAGTGAGCGCCGGCGAGATGCGGCGATACGCGATCCACCGATGATCGTGTCTTGGCGTTTTGCGCGCCGCACGCGCCTCGCGCGCACGCAAGTCCATGAACGCCGTTGTCGACGGGTTGGTTGTCGCGAGTGGACGCACGTCCGGCAACGTGAAGTACGCGTACGCCACCCACGCGAACGCAGCGGCCAATGTGGCCGCCGCCCATCGCTGCCACCGCGGGGTCATCGGGGGCGGGTCGCACTCAACATTGAGCTAACCCGAACGGCGGGTGCGCAATCGGCTCACGCATGGACTCGTCGGCCCTGCACGGTGAACGCGCGTTCGAGCGCTCCGGCCAGCAGCAGAATCAGTCGCGGCGACGAACTGGCGCCCATCAGGCCGATGCGCCAGATCTTCCCAGCGAGGGGTCCGAGTCCCGCTCCGATTTCCATATTGAACTGCTCGAGCAGATGCCTGCGAACGGCGGCTTCGTCGACACCCTCGGGGACACGAACGGCGTTGAGTGTCCAGAGCCGCTCGCCCTCGGGCGGCAGCACCGACAGCCCAAGCGGCTTCAGGGTCTCGAGCAGCGCCTTGTGGTTGCGCTCGTGTCTGGCCCACCGCGCTTCGAGACCTTCCTCTTCGACGCTGGCGAGCGCTTCGTCGATGGCACAGACGAGCGTGGACGACATGGTGTGATGGTATTTGCGACGTACCCAGTAGTCTTCGAGCAGTTGCAGATCGAAGTAGAAGCTGCGGCACTTCACGCGGCGAGCGAGCGCACGCGGACCGAACACCACGGGCGCCAGGCCCGAGGGTGCACCCAGACACTTCTGTGTACAGCTGTAGCAGGCATCTATGCCCCAGGCCTCGACCTCGAGCGGATGTCCACCGAATGAGGTCACCGCATCGACGAGCACGAGCGCGTCGTGCTCGCGGGCGATGGCGGCGAGTTCGCGAACCGGGTTCAACGCACCAGTGGACGTCTCGGCGTGCACAACGGCGACGATGTCGACGCGTGCTTCTTCGAGTCGAGCACGGAGCGCGTCTGGATTGCAGGCCCGCCCCCACTCCACGTCGAGCCTCGACACGCTTGCTCCGTAGCGTTCGCACATCTGGGCGAGGCGATCGCCGAAGTAGCCGGAGACGACGACGAGCACCTTCTTGCCTGGTTCGACCAGGTTGGCGACGGCGGTCTCCATGCCGGCGGTGCCAGTGCCCGACACCGCGAAGGCAAAGGAATCCGACGACGCCCTGAACACGCGCGTCAACCTGGCTCGCACATCGTCAAGCAACACGAGCATCAGTGGATCGAGATGGCTGACTGTTGGCGCAGCCATGGCTCGCATGACTCTCGGCGTGGTGAGACTCGGACCGGGCCCGAGGAGGATGCGATCGACGTCGGGCAACAGACTCATACGAATGCGTCCTCGAGAGCGCTGAGTGCGGTCCTGAGAGCGGAAACTGCCGCTTCAGGAGCCGGAGCAAGAGGAGGGCGTGGCAGGCCGGCGTCGATGCCGCTCAGCGCGAGCGCAGCCTTGAGGCCAGGCACTCCGTAGCCGGTGGAGATGAGCCGTGCAAGCGGCAGCACCTGACGCTGCAGATCTCGAGCAGCCTCGTAGTTGCCCGCACGCACCAGTTCGAACAGGCGGACGCAGGCATCTGGAACCAACGACGCCAGCGCGAGGATACCGCCCGATACACCGGCGCACAGCGCGGCGCAGAACGTGGACGCCGATCCTGCCAGCACAGCAAAACCCTGAGGCGCAACGGCGACGAGGTCCGCAATCTGAGCGATGTCGCTCCCCGACTCTTTGATCCCAACGATATTGGGATGTTCAGCGAGGCGGCCGACAACGTCAGGCTGCAGGTTCACACCAGTAGCCGCAGTGAAGTTGTAGAGCAAGACAGGGACGGGAGACCCGTCCGCCACCGCGGTGTAGTGGCGTTCGAAGGCTGCGGCGCTCATTTGTCCCTTGAAGAAGCACGGCGTGCGCACAAGCACAGCGTCGGCACCGAGCGCGCCCGCGCGTTTGGCTGCGACGACCGCATGCGCTGTGGATTCACGCGCAGTGCCGGCGATGAGGGTGCGTCCCTCGGGCACGAGCGCTCGAATCTCTCCAATCACCCGCTCCGCTTCCTCATCGTCGATGAGTCCGGCTTCTCCGTTCGTGCCGAGCACGACGAATCCCGATAACGGACTCTTCAGCCAGAGCGGAACGGCGACGCGAAGACGCCGGATATCAAGCTCGCCAGTCTCGTTGAACGGCGTCGGGAGGGGTGCCAGAACCCCAGTCAAATGCATGGTCCATTGTAGGGCGAGCCGCCACCTGTTCCGCGCGACACAGTTAGTACGTATCGGCGCGGCGATCCCACGTGGTGTGCGGCAAGTGACACCTGAATGCACGTAAATGAGCCCGGAACCCACCCTGGCGGCTAATAACTTGCCCTGTCAAAGGAAGCCGTCTCGGTCGACCCGCGTTCAGATTTGCTCGACAAAACGCGTAGCGGCCGCTGATGACGCGACTTGTCCTACATCGGCAGGCCAACGCGCTGGACGGGCGGAGCGCAATGCTCTCGCGGTCGCTCGGAGACCCGATCGGTCCAAGCCACCACAGATGAACGACTTGCGTGAGCCGGCGCCACGGCGTGCGTGCGTGGCATCGACCCTGCCTTAGTCGATAGCAACGGGCTGGTTCGAAGGTTATGTGGCCCGACGTCGCGGCTTCGTGGTTGAAGCGGCGATGTTCAGCGATTGCCTGTTGAAGGCGGTCTTCTGTGGTGAACCAATGTTGATGGAGAACTCGATGTTTGCAGTTCGCACTCTGGGTCGGACGACGCTGGCACTCACGCTGGCCTCGGTGACATGGCTGACAGGATCGGCGGAGGGCGCACACCGCGCCAGGTTGGGTGCCGATCTCGAGAAGGCCATCTCGCGCGGTTCACAGTCGATCGAGGTCATCGTGCACGGTAGTCGTGCGGACGTCGATGCACTCGCCAAACGGTACAAC
>JBEBGB010000665.1:0-3035 GCA_040081675.1 Vicinamibacterales bacterium | reverse complement strand
AGCATGCCGGGCCGCGTCGTGGTGCAGTGGGACAAGGACGACTGCGCCGACATGGGGATCGTGAAAGTCGATCTCCTCGGCCTCGGCATGATGGCCGTCATCCAGGACGCGCTTGCACTTGTCAATGAACCCGCCTCCGCGCTTGATCGTGCACAGCGCTTCGGCGAGGCAAGCTCCGCCGAAGCGTCAGCGAAGGCGGATGCCCATCGCCTATCGCCCACCGCCCATCGCCCACTGGTCGATCTCGCGCACCTGCCCGAGAACGACCCTGCGGTCTACCGCATGTTGTGCGAGGCGGACACGATTGGGGTCTTCCAGGTGGAGTCGCGCGCACAGATGGCGACGTTGCCGCGGCTGAAGCCGTCCACCTTCTACGACCTGGTCGTGGAGGTTGCCATCATTCGCCCAGGTCCTATCGTCGGGCAGATGGTGCATCCGTATTTGAATCGCCGCGCAGGACGCGAGCCCGTTGTCTATCCGCACCCTTCGCTCGAGCCGATCCTGAAGCGCACGCTCGGCGTGCCACTCTTTCAGGAGCAGTTGCTGCGCATGGCGATGGTGGCCGCGGGGTTCACGGGTGGACAAGCCGAGGAACTTCGCCGTGCGATGGGCTTCAAGCGCTCCGAGAAGCGCATGAAGCAGATCGAGGTGCATTTGCGCGAGGGCATGGCGAAGCAGGGCATCGCGCCGGCTGCGATGGAGCAGATCATCCTGTCGATCACGTCGTTCGCACTGTACGGATTTCCGGAGTCGCACGCGGCGAGCTTCGCGCTGCTCGCGTATGCGAGTGCGTACTTGAAGGTGCACTACCCATCGGCGTTCTACACGGCACTCCTCAACAACCAGCCCATGGGGTTCTACCATCCATCGACGCTCGTCAAGGACGCCCAGCGTCACGGCGTCCGCTTTCAGCCCATCGACGTGCAGGTGTCTGAGTGGAACTGCACGGTGGAGGCCGACGGCGCCGTGCGTCTGGGTCTGCGGTATGTCAGCGGTCTGCGCGCTGATGTGGGCAAGTCGATTGCGGCCGCCTCCGCCAGGGCGATGGCGAATCTCGGACGGCGAAGCCGGAAGCCGGACCACGATGGCGATCTCGTCTGTCCCAAATGCGGATGCGACGATTCGTCCATGCTCGAACCAGTCGAAGGGCGAGGCGCGAAACCTGGCACCTACTTCTGCAACAACTGCTCGCACGATTGGGTGCACGGTGTGAGGCAGCCGCGCCGGTTCCTGTCGCTCGACGATCTGATCGCGCGGACAGGCCTTCGCCGCGACGAAGTGGTGACGCTTGCCGATATCGGCGCCCTCAACGCCTTCGGCTATGACCGTCGGGCGGCGCTCTGGCAAGTCGAACGGGTCGTGCGCCCGTCTGGCGACTTGTTCAGAGACGGACCCGACGCCACGCATGAATCGTCACGCGGCGACTGGATGGATGCGACGTCCGACATGGCGCTGGCAGAGGCCATCGCGCGAAACGGCGAGTCCACAGACGACGATATGACGAACTTCGTGGGAGCACGCGTTGCGGAGCGCCGCTCCACAGGCGCGCAGCATGAACCGAGCGAGGACACCCGCGTCACTGCGCCGAGCGAAGCGGGCAGCGAAGAAGAGGAAGACGAGGCCTCGTGTCCGTTGAAACCAATGACCGAGGCCGAGCGGCTCGTCGCTGATTATGCGGGGACGGGCCTGACCATCGGACGTCATCCCATGGCGCTTCGCCGTCACGAACTCGCCATGCGCGGCGTCATGCGGGCGATCGATGTTGGCGCGGCACGACAGGGGCGCCGCGTGCGGGTCGCCGGCATGGTCATCACCCGGCAGCGCCCGGGCACGGCCAAGGGGTTCGTGTTCCTGACGCTCGAGGATGAAACCGGCATCGCGAACATCATCGTGCGTCCAGACCTCTTCGTTCGCGATCGCGCGGTCATCGTCGACGAGCCGTTCCTGCTCATTGAAGGCGTCCTGCAGAACCAGGACGGTGTCACATCCATCCGAGCCGAAGAGGTGCAAGGACTCGGTGGTCTTTCAGTCGACTTCGACGCGCACGATTTCTACTGATCCATAGGTCAGAAGACCGGGACGGTCAGGACAGTCGGGAAGGCTGGGACGGCCGGGACGGCCGGGACGGCCGGGACGGTCAGAGCCAAAGCCTGCCCTCGTCGGCACTGCAATACCGTCTGAGTCACTACAAAAAAGCTCTGCCACGGAGATCACGGAGTTCACAGAGAGGGCACGGTTCTCTTCCAAGAAGCTCCGTGCGTCTCTGTTCGCTGTCCGTGTAATCCGTGTTAGTGCCTTTCGTCACCGCCACCCCTGCCCTTACGCCGGAGCCCCCTGAATCTGTAGATGTGCCCGGGCGTGCCTCGTCGAACCGTCGCCGGGCTATAATCCGTCCGATTTTCGGCCGATTGCGCCGATGTTCTCGAGTCGACCCGAATTCTTACGAATGGAGCGAAAGCGATGTTGTTGGCACTGATCCTCGCCCTGTCGATGGCCATGTCTGGCCTCAGTGGCGTTGTGAAGGACACGAGCGGCGGCGCCGTGCCCGGTGCGTCGGTCACGGTTCAAACCTCCGGAGGCACCGAGCAGCAAACGGTCTTCTCGGGACCAGACGGACGATTCACCTTCGAATCGGTACCTGACGGTGCGGTTCTCATCGTTCGCGCGGGCGGATTTGCCGAGCAACGCCAGACCGTCAGCGGTACCGACGTGGAAGTGACGCTGCAACCGCCGACAATTCTCGAAACCGTCGTCGTCACACCGGGGAGAACCGAGCAGCGCCTGGGCGATACACCCGCGGCAGTCAGTGTCGTCACCGGCGAGCAGATTCAATCGTCTCCCGCCGTCGTCGCCGACGATGTGCTGCGCAGTGTGCCCAGCTTCAGCCTGTTCCGCCGCGCGAACAGTGTCGTCGCGCAGCCGACAACGCAGGGCGTGTCGCTACGAGGTATCGGTCCGAGCGGCCAGAGCCGAACGCTCGTGCTGCTCGACGGCGTGCCGTTCAACGATCCGTTCGGCGGCTGGGTCTACTGGAC